>CANHHG010000043.1 GCA_947460615.1 Bacteroidota bacterium | reverse complement strand
GATTAACATAAACCTTTAGATCTTTGCTAACTTTAAATTGATGCCCTGCTATCTCTACGATTGCGTACATAACAATATTGTTTAATTAATTTTTAAGAGTGCAAATATACCATTAAATATTTAATGTGCAACCCATTAAGTAAAAAAACCCAAATAATCCATCATTATTAGGATTTTCATCACTATAGAGCCGTTATTTAATTATTAAAAAGTTAAATTCTGTTAAATAAAAAGCCCTTTGAGTAGCTTGTAATTGAAAAAAAGTTATTTTTGGGGAACTATTTACAAAAAAGTAGGAAAAATTCAAACCAATTTATTAATCTTTATGAAAAAATCATTAATGGCTCTAGGCACAATGCTAATGCTAGGCGGAGTTGCTTCAGCGCAAAAAGTTGCTTTTGAGGAATATAACTTAGACAATGGTCTTCATGTTATTCTTCACAATGATGCTTCGGCACCAGTAATCATTACCTCGGTAATGTATCATGTAGGTTCTAAAAATGAAAACCCAGAACGTACTGGATTTGCTCACTTTTTTGAACACCTTTTATTTGAGGGAACAGAAAATATTAAACGTGGAGAATGGTTCAAAATTGTTACTGCCAATGGTGGGACTAATAATGCCAATACTTCTGAAGACAGAACATACTACTATGAGGTGTTTCCATCAAATAGCTTAGAATTAGGACTTTGGATGGAGTCAGAAAGAATGATGCATCCTATTATTAATCAAATTGGGGTTGACACTCAAAATGAAGTTGTAAAAGAGGAAAAACGTCTTCGTGTAGACAATCAACCTTACGGAAGTTTAATCGCTGAAGTAAAGAAAAACATGTATGTTAAACATCCTTACCGTTGGGCTCCAATTGGTTCAATGGAACATTTAGATGCAGCAACTTTAGAAGAATTTCAGGCATTTAATAAAAAATACTACGTCCCAAATAATGCGGTTTTGGTGGTAGCTGGTGATTTGAATGACATCGCAAAAACGAAAGAATGGATTAATAAATATTTTGGAGCCATTCCAAGAGGTAGAGATGTAAAAGTTGAAAAATTTATTGAAGAGCCTATAACTTCAACTATAAAAGCTAGCTATCAAGATCCGAACATTCAAAAACCAATGATTGTAGCTACTTATAGAACTCCTTCAATGAAAACTCGTGATGCTAGAGTTTTAGACATGATTTCTACTGTATTGAGCGAAGGGAAAAGCTCAAGATTGTACAAAAAAATTGTTGATGATAAGAAAATGGCACTTCAGATTGGCGCTTTCAATTACAGTCAAGAAGATTATGGTATGTACATTTTATACGGTATGCCACAAGGAACGAATACTTCTGAGGATATTGTAAAAGAAATAGATGAAGAGGTTGTAAAACTTCAAACCGAATTATTGACGGAAAAAGAAATGCAAAAGCTAAAAAATATCTATGAAAATAATTATGTAAATGGTAACTCAAATGTAGAAGGTATCGCTGAAAACTTGGCTTCTTATTATCTTTTACATGGTGATATTAATTTGATCAATACTGAGATTGAAATGTATCGCTCTATAACAGCTCAAGAAATTAGAGATGTTGCCAAAAAATATTTAAATCCAAATCAGAGATTGTTGTTGGATTATGTTCCATCAAAAGACAAAGCTCAAAACTAAGAAATTATATCATGAAAAAAATAATTATAGTATTATCCGGCTTGTTTTTAACCTTAACTATGCAAGCACAAGATAGATCTCAACCTAAACCTGGGGCATCTCCAGTAATTAATATAAAAAAACCTCAATCATTTACACTTCCTAATGGATTAAAAGTAATGATTGTTGAAAACCACAAACTCCCAAGAGTTTCTTTCAGTTTAAGCATTGACAATAATCCTTATGCTGAAGGAGCGAAAAAAGGGGTTGCTGACTTAACGAGTAGTTTAATTGGGAATGGTAGTAAGAAAATTTCCAAAGATGCATTCAATGAAGAAATTGATTTTCTAGGAGCCGATTTAAACTTTTATGCCTCTGGTGCTTCCGGAAGTAGTTTGTCTAAATACTCAGGTAGAATATTAGAATTGATGGCTGAAGGCGCTTTAAATCCAAACTTTACTCAAGAAGAATTTGATAAAGAAAAAGACAAGTTGCTAGAAAACTTAAAAACTCAAGAAAAAAGCGTAGCTGCTGTAGCTGGTAGAGTTCAAAATGTATTGGCTTTCGGAAAAGATCATCCTTCAGGTGAATTTTTAAGTGAAGAAACAATCAAAAATGTTACTCTTTCGGATGTAGAAAATAATTATCATACTTATTTTGTTCCTGAAAATGCTTACCTAATTATTATAGGTGATGTTAAATTCAAAGACACAAAAAAGGCAGTTGAAAAATTATTTAGTGCTTGGACTAAGGCAAGTGCCCCTTCTATTAAATATACTGACCCACTAAATGTTCAATATTCTCAAATCAATTTTGTAGATATGCCAAATGCTGTTCAATCAGAAATTGCATTACAAAATACGGTAAATTTAAAAATGACCGATAAAGATTATTTTGCAACAATAGTTGCAAATCAAATTCTTGGTGGTGATTTTAACAGCTACTTAAATATGAATCTTCGTGAAGCTCACGGCTGGACTTATGGCGCGCGTTCAGGTATTGGCGGAAGTAAATATATCTCTACATTTAGGGCGTCTACTCAAGTTAGAAATGCGGTAACTGATAGTGCAGTAGTTGAGTTTTTCAAAGAAATTAAGAAAATCCGAACTGAAAAAGTTACAGATGAAATGTTGGCAAATGTGAAAGCAGGATATGTAGGTAAGTTTGTTATGCAAATTGAAAAACCACAAACTGTAGCTGGATATGCTTTACGAATCAAAACACAAGGTCTTCCTGAAGATTTTTATGAAAATTACATCAAAAATATTAATGCAGTAACTGCTGAGGATGTAATGGCTGCAGCCAATAAATATTTCTTAGAGGATAAAATCCGAGTGGTAATTGTTGGTAAAGGAAGTGACGTAATCCCAGGTCTTGAAAAATTGAAAATTCCAATGTTCTATTTTGACAAGTTTGGAGCGCCAACAACAAAACCGGTAATGAAAAAAGCGGCATCTACAGGTGTTAGTGTAAAAACAGTACTAGACAGTTACATTAAAGCTGTAGGTGGTGAAAAAGCTGTTAAAGGTGTAAAATCTATTAGCACTGTTGCAAGTGGCGAAATTCAAGGAACCCCTCTAGAAATGAATACAAAAGTTACTTCAACGAATAAACTTGCCAATGAAATGAAAGCCATGGGAATGAGTTTCATGAAACAAGTAGTTAATGAAAAAGGAGCTTACGTAACACAACAAGGCCAAAGAAAAGATCTTGACGGAGAAAAATTGGCTGAAGCTAAAGAAAGCGCCATGCCTTTTCCTGAATTAACGATGGCTGCAAAGGCTACAGTTACATTAGAGGGTATTGAATCGTTTAATGGATCTGAAGCTTATGTAATTAAAGACGGTAAAACGACGCATTATTTTGATGTAAACTCAGGTTTAAAATTAGGTAAGTCGGTAGTACAAGAAGCAAATGGTCAAAAAATGACACAAATAACTAACTATGGAGACTATAAAGACGTAAAAGGAATTAAAGTCCCATATAAAGTTTCAATGGCTTTTGGCCCTCAAGAAATTGAATTCAAAACAACTGAAGTTAAAATCAACGAAGGAGTTTCTGATGCTGATTTCCAATAATAAAACTTTATAAATTACTTTAAAAAAGGCTATCTTATGGTAGCCTTTTTTATTTTTTAGAAGATAAATAAACTCCTATTAGTATTATAAAGGCACCTAAAAACTGAACTGGGGTAAGCATTTCATTGTCTAATAATCCCCAAAAAAATGCAACAATAGGAATTAAATAAGTCACTGAAGTTGCAAAAACAGGAGTTGATATTTGAATCAATTTAAAGAAAATAATATTTGCAATTCCAGTTCCTACAATTCCCAATAGTAAAATAAAAAAGATAGAATGCTGTGTACTTTCAATTGAAATAGTTTTGCCAATTCCAGAGAAGGCTAAAATAAAAAGTGCAGGCAAAATCATCACCGTAAAATTTCCAGTGGTAATGGAAAGGGGTGATAAGTCAGATAAGTATCTTTTGACCAAATTGACATTTAAAGCATAACAAATCGAGGCTATTATTACAAAAATGGAAAAATAATAATTTTGTTCCGGATGATGAATGGCGCCATTGAAAACCAATAATATACTTCCAATAAAACCAATTATTACTCCATAAATTTGAGATCGTTTAAAAATCAATCCAAACGATAAAAACCCTATTACCAATGTATTTAAAGGGGTTAACGAATTTAATATAGCACTTATTGAACTGTCTAATCTAGTTTCGGCAATTGAAAATAAAAAAGCGGGAATAAAGGTGCCAAAAAGTGCTGTTAAAGCTATGTACTTCCATTTTTGTTTAGGAATACTTTTTAAAGAATTAAAACCTATTATTAATAGAAATAATCCTGCAAAAAATATTCTAAATGCTCCTAGTTGATAGGGAGTTAATCCAACTAATCCTCGTTTTATTAGGATAAATGAACTTCCCCAAATTAAGGCTAACAGCAATAAGAAAAACCATTTGGTTTGCTTTGAATTCATACTATTAATTTATTCTGCAAATTTGTAATAATTTTATGATTCTCACTTTATTTTTTAGTTATTTTTGTATATTGAAATCCAATAAATTTTTGGACTTAATCCTATATATCAAAACAGTATGCGCTTTATTCCCTCATTTTTAATAATTTCTTTATCGAGTTTGTTGCTTTTAAGCTGTAAAAAATCGGAAACCCCTCAAACAATAATTGCTTCAGAAATAACTTCAAAACCTAATTCAAAAACCGCTGCTGCTAAACCAGCAATTGCAACTTTTACTGTTGAAGGAATGACCTGCGCCATTGGATGTGCAAAAACAATTCAAGAGAAATTAGCCTCAATGGATGGGGTTGAAAATGCAACAGTTGATTTTGACAAGAAATTGGCAACTGTACAATTTGATGCTTCAAAACAATCTCCAGAACTTTTATTAAAAGCGGTTCAAGAAACAGGAGATGGGAAAACCTATGTAGTTGCAAATATGAAGTCGGAAGCAGTGAAAAAATAATTTATTTCGCTTTTAGTTTTTCTAAAACATCATTTTCAATTTTTTCTTTAATTTTTACTACAACATCTGTATTGTCGTTTGGAATAGTCATTGAAAGTACATAATGTGCAATTTTCCAATTCTTACCTTCTTTAATTAATACCCCTGAACCCCTGCAAATTTTCATTTGAGTATCTAATAGCTCATCAAACCAGGCGGTATTTTGAGATTTATCAAAATAGATATTTCTCTGTAATGAGGTGAAATTCCATGCTTTTCCTTTATCAAAATAGGGCTTTGAAAAAGTCTTAAATGCATTTAACTGCCAGTTTTCAGTAGCATCAGTTCCAATAAATACTCCATTGGAAGTCATATAAGAAAAATAAATGTCAAACTCCGCATTTGAAGCCGCTTTATGCCAAGAATCCAATGTGGTATTTATCATTTCTTTATTGCTATCTATAGTTTGAGAAAATGTTTTTGATACCAATAGCAAGATACAAAATAGTACTATCGCTTTTTTCATGATTTTTTAAATTAAATTCAAATATAATAGCTAAAAGTTAAAATAAATTAGAAATGAGTCAATTTAGTTTATAAAAAACCAATTAAACCTTTTTTTCTTAAATTAGTCTTAAATCAAATAATAATTTTATTGTGTATTATGAGATTTCAATTTAAGCGTTTTCCAATTTCTATTGGAACCCCAGTTTTAATTTTATTATTTGGAATAGGAGGTTTTAATTCCGCTTATTCCCAAGTAAAATCCATAATTTTAGGTCGTCCTACAAATACATCGGTAACAGCAAGTATTTTGTTTGACCAAAACGTGCAATATTATTTGCAATACGGCACGAGTTCTGGAAATTATCCTCAATCTACTGCTATATTATCCAACGTTTTGAATGTTCCCGATGAAGTAGATTTGACCGGCTTGTCAGCAAATACCAAATACTATTATAAATTACATTATAAATTATTTGGCGCAATCACTTTTACTAGTTCCCCCGAATATTTTTTCACAACCCAACGTGCGCCTGGAAGTTCTTTCACTTTTACGGTAGAATCAGATGAACATTTATATGATATAAAAGGAAATCGTAGCATGTATCAGGTTTGTTTGGCAAATCAAGCTTTAGACAATCCGGATTTTATGCTTTCATTAGGTGATATTTTTGGTGACGACCATACGCCATTAACAACTACCAGCGCTGATATGGATGCTTTACATAAAGATTACCGACAGTATTTAGGTCAGATTTGCCATTCCATTCCTTTTTACGTTTGCCTAGGAAATCATGAAGGAGAAAACGATTATTATTTAAATCCAAATGGCATTTATACTACAGCAACTAATCCTTTGCCGGCAGCACCTAATGGAATTGGAGTTTGGGGAACTTTATGGAGAAAATTTTATTATCCTAATCCTTATCCAAATAGCTTTTACACCGGAAATACTTTGTCAGAAAATTATGGAATTAACACTCCCGAAAATTATTATTCGTGGACTTGGGGAGACGCATTATTTGTAGTTTTAGATGTTTATAGAACTGAAATCGCTCCAGGTGCAACCCCTTCCAATCCTGCTAAACCAACCAATTGGGATTGGACTTTAGGAAGAGCTCAATACGATTGGATGAGAAGTGTTTTAGAAAATAGTACGGCAACTCATAAATTTGTTTTTGCGCATCATACCCGAGGACAAGGGCGCGGAGGAATTGGAACAGCAACGCAATTTGAATGGGGCGGAATTGATGGTAATCAAAATAAATTTAATCAATATCGACCGGGTTGGGGTAAACCAATTCACCAAGTTTTTGCAGACACTGGAGTTGATATTTTCTTTCAAGGTCACGATCATTTATTTGCAAAAGAACAACTTGATGGGGTGGTTTATCAAGAGGTTCCAATGCCTAGTGATATTACCTACACCATTGGATATACTGCAAATGCAAGCGCCTATCCAAATGGAAATGCAATGGACGGAACAGGTCATATTCGTGTTAGTGTTACTCCTTCTTGCGTAACAGTGGATTATATAAAAGCTTTTATTCCAGGAACTACGGGTTCTGCTGGACATAGCAATCGGGAAGTAGCCTTTTCTTATTCTATTGGGAGTTGCGCTCTTGGAAACAATGAAATTACACCTGAAGAGCAGTTTAAAGTTTATCCAAATCCTGCGAACACAAAGTTAAATATTGAATTCAATACTAATTCTGTCAATTTTAATTCAAAAATATTAAATATGATGGGGCAAATTATCTTAGAATCTGATTCAAATGAAATAAATACATCAGCAATTCCAAATGGTATTTATATTTTAAAAATGGATGCTGTAGCAAATTATTCTAAAAAAATTATCATTAAACATTAATTATCTAACTGATGAAAAAGTTGTCATTTTTAATTTCTATAATGAGCATTTGCATTGTAAATGCACAAAATATAACTCAAACAGAAATAGTTGGAAGACCTACAAACAATAGTATCACTATTCAAGCATTTTTTGATGCTGCTGTTCAAGTTTCAATTCAATATGGAATAGTTTCTGGGACTTATCCTAATCAAACGCCGTGGCAAAGTTTCGCAGTAAATGATCCTGCAGAAATAGTCATTTCTGGATTGTCCCCAAATACAAAATACTACTATAAGTTAAATTACAGAGCTCCAAATGCAATCACATTTAATTCGAGACCCGAGCATTATTTTCAAACACAAAGATCGCCAGGAAGTTCTTTTTCGTTTGTAGTTCAAGCAGATCCTCATATGGATGAGCAAAGTTCCTTACCAATATATGATCGTTGCTTACAAAACCAATTGGAAGACAATCCTGATTTTATGATTGATTTAGGCGATTTTTTAATGACCGATAAATTAAAAAATCTAACTACAAATCAAGTCCCAAGAGATACAATACCATATCGTTGTAAATTACTTCGAAATAAATACGAATCTATTTGTCACTCTGTACCTCTATTTATTGCTTTAGGAAATCATGAGGGTGAAGCGGGTTGGAATTTAAATGGAACTGCTGATAATATTGCTGTTTGGGATACCAATGATCGAAAAAAATATTTTTTAAACCCTGCTCCTGACAATTCATTTTACACGGGAGATCCAACAAATTATACTTTTGTAGGACAACGTGAAAGTTATTATTCTTGGCAATGGGGTAACGCTTTATTTATTGTAATTGATCCTTATTGGTTTACCAATCCAAAGCCAACCTCCACAACTGGGTGGAGATGGACTTTAGGGCAACAACAATATAATTGGTTAAAAAACATTTTAGCAACAAGTACTGCTAACTATAAATTTATTTTTTCACATCAAATTGTGGGTGGAAATGTTGATGGCCGTGGAGGTGTTGAATTTGCAGATTTATATGAGTGGGGAGGAAAAAATCAAGATGGAACTCCTGGATTTGCTGCTAATCGTCCAGGATGGGATATGCCAATTAAAGATTTATTAACTCAATATCGAGTGAATATCTTTTTTCATGGGCACGATCATTTTTTTGGAAAACAAGAGAAAGACTGTTTGATTTATCAAGAATCACCTCAGCCAAGTCACATGAATAACACTACCAATTCTCCCTCTTATGCTTCAACTCCAGATTATGGTTATACTCAAGGACAAATTTTACCAAATACAGGACATATTCGAGTAAATGTTAGCCCAGCGGGAGTTCAAGTAGATTATGTTAGAACTTATTTAGCATCACAAGAAAATGCGACAAGACATAATAAAGATATTTCAGCAAGTTATTTTATTGGAGCATCAAATTGCTATAATTTAAGTACCAATCCATCGATGATTTGGAATGCAAATTATAAGGATGAAATTGTCTATCCAAATCCATTTTCCAAAGAGACAACAATTGAATTTTCATTAAATGAAATGGAAAAAGTATCGGTTTCTATTTATAATGAGTTGGGGCAATTAGTGAAAAATCTATTAATGGGTAATTCAATTAATCCTGGTAAATTTCAAGTAATTTGGGATGGTACTGATAATTCTGGAAGTGATGCCACTAATGGAACTTATTTCTACTCTATTTCAACTTTGAATAAAATAATAAAATCAGGGAAAATTATTTTAAAACGTTAAGCTGGCTTTTTCAAAAACACAAGAAAAATTAACATATATCGTCTAAAAAATAAAATACAATTTTCATGAAAAAAATAACCCTCCTTTTATTTTGCTTAATTGGCAATTTCGTTTTTTCACATACCATAAATTATGAAAATGTTGTATTCAGACATTGGTCAATCGAAAAGGAACACAAATTTATTGAGGGAACTTTTATGATGTATAAAAATGGCACCGTATTTATTGAAGACGCTAATAATGCCATTTCAAAAGTAGCCTTATCAGATTTATCAAATGAAGATCAAAAGTTTGTAACTTCTAAAAACAGTTGGGTAAAAAATTTAAATACAATTGCACCAGAAAAAAAGCAAAGCACTGAAAGTATTTTTGATTTTAAATTTTGGTTTATTCTATTTTCACTAATTGCATTTGGATATTATATTATCACCATTTCCGATAGAAAAAAACTTAAATTTCTATATCCTGTTTTGTTTCTCGGAATACTAACTTGTCTTTATAGTTTTACAAAAAAAGCAATTTCTACAACAGACCCAGCCTTCTTAACCTCTGCTTTTTCACAATTTGCTTCTACTGTTAGCACTAATTATGACGCCAATTTTTTTTATGTGAATTCAACTGGGATCCCAAACCACACAATGATGGTTGGAATTTCAAATCGGGGATGGCAACAACAAGTTCCAACTTCAAAATGCTACATCAATGCAAGTCATTGGACAATTCCTTTAAATCCAGTAATTGCAACAACTCCAGTACCCGTTTCTTCTACACATTTCTTGAAAGGCGCTATTGCGATGGCGATTAATGGAGTTCCCATTTTTAATTATCATACTAATACTGGAGTGGATAGTTTCACTGACGGGCAATTAGATAATTATGGTGGGCATTGCGGTAGAGGTGACGATTATCACTATCATATCGCACCATTGCATTTAATCACTTTAGGACAAGCATCAGCCACTTTACCTATTGCTTTTGGTCTTGACGGATATGCAGTTTACGGTAATTTAGAACCTAATGGAACGGCAATGACAACACTTGATGCTAATCATGGGCATTATGGAACCAACGGAGTTTATCATTATCACGGAACTACTTCAGCTCCCTATATGATTGGAAATATGGTGGGTGTGGTTACTGAAGATGCCAATTTGCAAATTATTCCTCAACCACAAGGAACGGCAATAAGAACTGAAAATTGGACTCCATTGGCTGGAGCCTTAATTACCTCTTGTGTAGCCAATGCTAATAATGGGTATAATACTGCCTATACTTTAAATGGCATTCCAGGTTATGCAACGAATTATACCGCTACTATAGCTGGATTATACACCTTCCAATATGTAACTCCTACAGGAACTACCTCAACAAATTACAATGGTCCGGCTCAATGTACTGTCCCGAATTTAGGTTTTGACGAAATAGCATTTTTAGATAGTGCATTTAGTATTTATCCAAATCCAACAAGCGATGTTTTAAACATTAAATTAAGAAAAGACATCAATGAAAATGATATTCAAGGGGTTTCAATTTATGATATAAAAGGAAGTTTAGTTACCAAAACTAGCAATTACAAATCAAATATTGACATAAAAAATCTATCTAAAGGATCTTATGTAGTGAAAATTGAATTTTTGAATTACCTGATTTCTAAAAAAATAATTGTGAAATAATGTTGCCCTTTTTATGATAAAATATTTAAGCATTTTGTTATTATTCCCATTTTTTTCAAGTGCTCAATACCTTGGAACAGGTTCGGTTACTCAGGGTTTAGCAACGGCAACTTCAGGCAATCTTTATTCTTGTACAAATGGGAGAATTGCTGCTCTAGGAACCATTACTGCAACGGATAATACCGTTTGGACTGTTCCTGCAGTTACCAATTTTACAAATAATTCGTTCCCTTATGCATCGAATTTATACAATGAATGTACGGGAAATTTATATGCGAATTCAACTACAGCATTAGCGGCTTTGAATGGGACTGATATTGTAACAATTGATCCAAGTGGGGAAGTAATAACAGCCTATATTTTTGCAGACAATTATTTTGAAATGTATATTAATGGTGTTCCTGTTGGAAAAGATAACGTTCCATTTACTCAATTTAATTCTAATATTGTTCGATTTAAAGTAAACCGCCCTTTTACCATAGCAATGCTTTTAGTAGACTGGGAAGAACGATTAGGTGTAGGTTGTGAAACTAATGGAGGCTTTACTTATCATTGTGGCGATGGTGGTGTGGTAGCCGTTTTTAAAGATACCAGTAACAATATTATTGCAAAAACAGGAAGCGATTGGAAAGCACAAACTTTTTATACTGCTCCAATTATGAACTTAACTTGCCCATCAGAAGTGGGTACTTCAAGATTATCTTCAAATTGTAGTTCTGCCGATTCAAATGCGGGAACTACTTATTATGGTTTGCATTGGGTGCGACCAACAAATTGGACTCAAGCATCTTTTGATGATAGTTTGTGGCCTGCAGCATCACTTTATGCTAATGCCACAATTGGCGTGGATAATAAACCCGCTTATACCAATTTTACCAATATTTTTGATGATGTTTCAAATGATGCTCAGTTTATCTGGAGTAAAAATGTAATTTTAGACAACGAAGTAATTGTCCGAAAAACAGTTTCTTCTTTATCCGTTTATGATTTTGAATACGTAAATTCAAAATTTAATATCTATCCTAATCCAGCAATAAATCATTTCAATTTAGATTATGACACTACTATTTTCTCAATAAATAAAATTCAAATTATTAGTACTTTAGGCGAATTAATTTTTGAAACAAATACCATATCAAATAACATTACATTTGGTGAGATCCATTCAGGAATCTATTTTGTAAAAATAATTTCGGACAAATTTGAAATAACAAAAAAATTAATAGTTGAATAAAATTGCCATTTGAAATGAAAAAAAAATTACTTTTTGGATTCCTTTTTTTAAATTCAACTTTGTTTTTTGGGCAAAACGTTTCAAAAACAATTCAGTTATTGCCTGACACTGGACAAACTTCAAGCTATACGACTACATTTGGCGAAGACCACGATTATTCAATAAATACTCCTTCCTTTACTAATAATGGAAATGGAACAATTACCGACAATGTAACAGGATTAATGTGGCAACAAGTGGATGGCGGCGAAATGACTTTTGAAAATGCTATTACTTATTGCAATACGCTAACTCTGGGAGGATTATCAGGATGGAGATTACCAACTCCGATAGAAGCCTACAGTATTTTGAACCATCAAAATTCAAACCCAGCAATAAATACCAATTTTTTTACTTTGACAACAGCTGAATATTGGTGGACCAGTGCATACGAAAATAATTCTACTACAAAAGTTTGGTGTACCAATTCCGGTGGCGGAATTGGAAATCATCCAAAAATAGAAACCGTAAGTGCCGGTGGGACAAAAAAATTTCACGCTAGAGCAGTTCGGAATATAAACTCTCCAACAACAATTGCAAATCATTTCACAGATAATGGCGACGGAACAATCACCGATAATTTAACGCAACTCATATGGCAAAAAATCCCGAATGCAAATTTATTCACCTGGGAGCAAGCCATAAGTTATGCTGAAGGATTAACTATTGGGACAAATTCTGACTGGAGATTGCCAAATATCAAAGAATTACAGTCAATTAATAACGAACTCACTACAAATCCATCTGTTTTTGCCCCTTATTTTTCAAGTGTAGGAGTGCATAACTATTGGTCTTCAACCTCATTACCAAATCAAACTACAAAAGCATGGTATTGGAACAACCAATTTGGCATTACAACCTATGACTTAAAAACAAATACTAATTATGTAATTTGTGTTAGAGGGAATCCTTCATTGTCATCTACTTCATTTTCTGAGCAAACTAATATTGCAATCTATCCAAACCCTGCATCTTATTTTGCGAATATTAGTTTTCCAAACAACTTAGATTACTATAAAATAGAAATTACTGATTTATTAGGAAAAATCATGTATTCAGAAGAAGTAAAATCACTATCAAACGATTATAAAATTGATCTCGAAGGATACAAAGACGGAATTTATTTTATAAAAGTGTCTAATGAAAAAATACAAAAGACTTTTAAATTATTTTTAAAAAAATAACCCATGCAAAAAAAAATAACGTTCCTAATCTTGCTTTTATTTATCATTAAAAGCTATGCTCAACGCAATGTAGTGTTGATTATTGCAGATGATTTAGGAAGAGATTATTGTGATTTTTATTCCGATCATGGCCCAAATGTTGTTAATTTAACCAACGTAAGAAGGCTTTTAACACGTGGAGTTGTATTTAACAATGCTTGGTCTAATCCATTATGTTCCCCAACAAGAGCAGGGATTTTAACTGGTAGATACAGTTTTAGAACGGGTGTTGGCGATGTAGTCGATGGGTCTAATACCAAATTAGGTCTAACTGAAAATATAATTCCTAAAATGCTGAATTTATATTCCCCAAATGGAATTTCAAAAGCTTGTATCGGAAAATGGCATGTTACAACTTCTGCTCCAGCAGGATATAATTACCCAATTACAATGGGTTACGATCACTACGAAGGAAATCTATCAGGTGCTTTAGGGCAACCTGGGCAGTTGGCAATTGGATATAATAACTGGACCAAAATAACCAATGGAATAAGTTCCAACTGTACCAATTACGCCACAACAGAAAATGTAAACAATGCTATTTCTTATATAAATAGTCAGCCGGCAACCAAACCATTTTATTTACATTTAGCATTTAATGCGCCTCACACTCCTTATCATTTACCCCCAGCAAATTTGATTACAAGCACAACACTTTCTGGTGCACAAACAGACATTACAGCTAATCCTGTGCCCTATTTTCAAGCGATGGTCGAGGCAATGGATAAAGAAATAGGTCGCTTTTTTGACTATTTAATTACCACAGGAAAATGGAATAATACCGACATAATTTTTATTGGTGATAACGGTGATGATCCATTGGTTGCTCAAACTAGTCCTTCAAAAGGAAGTTTGTATCAAGCAGGAGTTACCGTTCCTTTTATAATTTCAGGACCAGATGTAGTAAATCCAAACAGAACTAGCAATGCATTAGTGAATACTGCAGATATTTTTGCCACTATTTTAGAACTATTTGGAGATACCAATTGGAGAACTAGAGTTCCAACAACTACTGTTGACAGTAAAAGTTTAATGCCAATATTATTAAACCAAGCTACTACCGTTCGCCCATGGGCATATACAGAGATTTTCAAACTTGCCCCAACTTCGGGCGATGGAAAAGCAATTAGAAATACAGATTATAAATTAATCAAGTTTGATAACGGAACGGAAAAATTTTTCAATTTAACAAATAGCCCACTTGAAAATGCCGCCCGTGATTTATTAAATGGAGCTTTAACAACAACACAAATTACCAATTACAATTATTTGTGTACCGAAATGACAAATTTGGTTGGAGGAACTTCGTTTTGTAACGCTTTAGGGGTAAATAATATCGAAACTCAAATTAATGTAAGTCCAAACCCATTTCATAATTTTATCTCCATGAAATCTCCCTCTGGAAATGAAAATTACAAGCTATATTCTAGTTTAGGTGAACTTATTTACGAAGGAAATGCAATTGAAAATCAGGATTTTTCTACAATAGCAAATGGAATTTATTTCTTAAAAATAATGGACAAATCTATTTCAACTATCAAACTGATTAAAGAATAAATGATCTGGATTGAATCGATAGCTACTTATTTTCAACTTGGTTTTACTCATGTTATCCCTTTAGGTTTTGATCACATTTTATTTATATTGACTTTGTTTTTTTTGAGTTCCAATATAAAAACGATGCTAATTCAATGTTCTATTTTTACACTCGCACATAGTATATCATTGGCTTTAGCTTCATCAGGATGGATCAATCCAAATGCAACTATTGTGGAACCTCTAATTGCACTTTCCATTTTATTCACGGCAATTGAAAACATCGTTCATGACAAAATAAACCCTTGGAGATTGTTTTTAATATTTGGTTTTGGATTAATCCACGGATTAGGATTTGCGAAAGCACTAAGTGAAATTGGAATGCCAAAAAATCAATTTTTCACTTCCCTCTTTTCGTTTAATATAGGAGTTGAAATGGGCCAAATTACAGTAATCATTGCGGCCTATTTTATAATTAGTAAGTGGTTTAGCAACAAGATTTGGTATAAAGAAAGGGTGGTTTATCCAATTTCTTCAGTTATTGCTTGCGTGGCTTTGTATTGGGTAATTGAAAGAATTTTATTTCCCATTTAGTTTTTTACAATCAATAATGGGATTCCTATTTTATGACGCAATTTATCTACCGTTGTTCCAAAAAGAAGGTCTTTAAATCCTGTATGCCCGTGAGTTCCCATGACTAAAACATCAAAATCACCTTCATTAATAATTGATGGAATCACTGAATTTGGTTTTCCAAAGCCTAATTTTATTGATACAGTAATTCCTTTTTCAGATAAAATTTCTTTGTATTCTTCCAATAATTTTTCATCAATAAGGGTTTCATGATCATCGATATTCTCTCCATAAACCATTGCTCCTACTGTTTCTACCACGTGAATTAAGGTATACTTGGCTTCTGCGCCGCCTAATTGTAAGGCATTATTTATTGCAGCTTCATCGGCGCTAGAAAAGTCAACCGCAATTGCAATATTTTTTCTTGTATAATTTTCGTTTTTGGAGAATTGTAATTTTAAATTATGTGGTGAATGATTTTCGATAGCTAATTTAGACTTAGAAATAAACGGTTTAAAAACGATATAAAGTAATAATAACAAAAATCCAAATGCCATTGGAACCACTGTAAACCATAATAATGTAGCATTTTGCGAAGTAGTTAACCAACTATTAATTTCATCAAATACTAATTTTACATTCAACGATACAATAATAATAGCAACTAACCATGATACTATTTCAGTAGTTCGACTGATGTGAAATCCCTTCATTTTACTTTTATCACTCACAAAATGAATTAAAGGAATAATTGCAAATCCGAGTTGTAAACTCAATATTACCTGACTCAAAATCAATAATTTTCCGGTAACAGCTTCGCCAAAAATAGTGATCACAATTACGGCTGGCACAATAGCAATTAATCTGGTTATTATTCGGCGTACCCATGGTTGAATTCTTAAATTCAAATAGCCTTCCATCACTATTTGACCAGCTAAAGTTCCTGTTATTGTAGAACTTTGTCCCGCTGCAATTAAGGCAACAGCAAATAATATTGGGGCATATTTACTTCCTAAAATCGGCTCTAAAAATCGGTGAGCATCTTGAATCTCTGCCACTTCGTACATGCCATTTTTGTAAAATGTAGCTGCTGCCAATATTAAAATAGCTGCATTTACAAAAAAAGCTAAATTCAGAGCGATGGTAGAATCTATAAAATTATATTTCAAAGCTTGCTTGATTCCTTTATTAGTTCTTTCATATTTTCGCGTTTGAACCAAAGAGGAATGCAAATATAAATTGTGGGGCATTACCGTTGCGCCTATTATTCCAATGGCAATATACAAAGCCGCTGAATTTGGCATAGATGGGATTAATCCATAAATGACTTTTCCCATTTCAGGTTGTGCAAAAAACATCTCAAATAAAAAGGATATTCCAATAATTACCACCAATACAATTACAAAGGCTTCCATTTTTCGAATGCCTTTATTGATTAGAAAAAGCAATAAAAAAGTATCTAGAACTGTAATTAAAACCCCTTGAATTAATGGAATATCAAATAATAAATTAATTCCTATAGCCATTCCTAATACCTCGGCTAAATCACAGGCGGCTATGGCAATTTCTGCCAAAAAATATAGAATATAATTAACAAATGGAGAATAGGTTTCTCTTGAAGCTTGTGCCAAATCACGTTGAGTAACAATCCCCAAACGGGCACTCAAACTTTGTAATAACAAAGCCATCAAATTACTCATCAATAAAACCCAGAGCAGCGCATAGCCAAACTGACTTCCGCCGGCAATATCAGTGGCCCAATTTCCGGGATCCATATAGCCAACACTAATTAAATAAGCGGGTCCAAAAAAAGCAAGCAATTTTCTAAACCCTGTTTTTTTATTTTGGGTAGAAACCGATTCGTTAACTTCTTCGAGTGATTTGCTCAT
>CANHHG010000042.1 GCA_947460615.1 Bacteroidota bacterium | reverse complement strand
TTGTTTTTTGCTGGGCTGGGGAGAACAAAGTTTATGTTCTCGCTCAACAATTAAGTTGAACCTGGTTGCTCAACTGATTTCTCAGCCCTACAGAGTTTTTAACGGAATTACCGACTACCAATATCCAACAACGTTCAAGGTAGATTTATAAAATAGATTTCATATTTCCCCACTTCATATCCTCTTCTTCTCGTGGTGGGGTTTGCCGGTCTTTAAGACCCATTATTATCTATTACTATAATAAATATAGTATTATTTGAAAAAGTGTAAATAGAATGATATGTTTAATTCAAATATTCTTTAGTAACATAAAAAAACATAGGACAATTTCTATACAACTAACCTCATCACATTTTTTATAAGGGTTCTGATTTTAGGGTACAACCAAAATTGTGATGGATAATTATGTCGCCAAGAACCTTTTCAACAACAAAAACAGTCAATTTCAAACAATAATAGGGTGTCCATAATACCCAATCTAAAAATGTGATAAATGAATATAATTTATACAAGAATTTCAAGCATAGTTGGTCAAAAGAATGATAGGCAAGTTCAAAACTTAAAAGAATTCGATTATGTGGTAGAAGATAAATGTTCGGGTGCAACACCTTTTTTTGAACGTGATGGCGGTAAACGAATTGAAAAGATGATTTCAAAGAATCAAGTAACGAAAATATCGGTTCATCAAATTGACCGATTGGGTAGAAACCTTTTGGATATTCTCAATACTTGTGCCTACTTCAATAAAAAAGGCATCTGCATTCATTTTATTCAACAGGGAATTAAAACACTTAATGCAGATGGAACTGAAAACCCAATTTCTAAAATGATAATTTCAATTCTTGGCGTAGTTGCTGAAATGGAGCGTAATTTAATTAAAGAACGACAAGCAGAAGGTGTCGCAATAGCAAAAGCAAAGGGAGTTTATAAAGGTCGTGCTAATGGAACTAAAGAATCCTATTTAGCCTTTCTAAATAAACCAAAAGTGAAATTAGCCATTGATTATCTTAATAAAGGAATGAAAAGCGTTGAAGTACATAAACTAACAGAACTACACCCAAATACAATCTCAAAAATTAAAAAAATAAATCAGTTAATAAACAATGAAAAATGATTTCAAATTAGGGCAAATACTCTGCGAAAGATGTAGTTTAAAAAGACCTGCCAACCAACGCTACTATTATGTGGTTATTCAGGAAGAGACAAATGATAAGTATTTAGTGATACAAGCCATCAATTCAAATTCATTATATGTTTCGGGTGCATCATTAAACCCATCTCATCCCGAACAGGATTTGATAGTTACAGAATTAAAAGCCTCTTATCTACTTAATCAGGAAATTACAATATTAGAATCTTTTTTCAATGAACCTGTCATTTCTGATGCTATAGGCTATGAGGGAAATGATACTGTTGTTAAATTTACACCTGTAAATGATGATTTGATTGGAAATATTTATTATGAAATAAAAAGCAAAAAAAACTCAACCTTTACAGGTTATTTATATTGTGACTTTTATCGCAAAGAAAAGTTTTATAAATAATTTATTTTCTGTTTATAAAAGATTCAGAAACTCTCTTTCAGAAACTTACATTGAAAATGACCCTCCTAATCCGAAATTTTCAATTTATTCTTCTTTATTAATACACTTTTTCTATATTCACTCATTATATATTTTGCTTCCAAATCAGATAAAATTTTTAAAAAAGAAATTATTCCTGAAATTTCCGTGTCTGTATATTTTTCTCCATCCTTACCTAAAATTAATCTTGCTTTTTGAACTGTCATATTTACATTTAATTATCTTAATCTATTATGGTTTTAAATTTGTCTATAATTTAGATTATCAAATTATTTTAATATTTAAGCCACCCTTCCAAAATTAGCATACCTCGTTTTGAAGTAATCAAACAAAATCTCTGTCTTTACAACTCTATCTCCATCGCTAAATGTAGGGAAAGGCAATTTTGTATATATATCCAAGTATTAATATTAAATCCAATAATAATTATTATATATTTGTGATTGAAAATAACGTATCTAATAGCGTCTGCTATATTTCTTGTAATTGAAAATCGACCAAATTATTCAAAATGGACAAGGAAGTATCGTAAGTCGTCTCCGCCAAAAGCGTAGGCGTTGCATTACTTTGTCCATAGGCTTTTGGTCGAGCCTTCAATGCAGGTAAGGCAATTTGTCCTACGCTTGTTAGTTAAACCAAAACAACTAAAAATCTCTTTAGGACGGGGGAAACACAAATCAATTATGAAAAATTTATTAAAAAAAATTGCATTGCTAAGTTTAGCAATGTTGGTCTTTGGATGTTCTAAAGATGGCGTTAAAGGCGCAGATGGAAATGCGAATGTTCAATCGGTTACAGCAGTTGTAACTCCAAATCAATGGGTATTTAACTCCTCGAGTAATGTTTGGACTTATGATTACTCTACAACTTTAATAACCTCTTCAACCTTAAGTAGTGGTTTAGTAAATTGTTACCTTTTAGATACCCAAAGTGGTGCCTATATTGCAATGCCTTGCAATGTGAGTGGATTAAATTTTTTGTTTGCGTTTAATACGGGTATAATTAGATTTTCTCTTGGCACAAGTGGTTCTACAAATTTAAGCAACGCAAGACCAAGTTCAAATTTATCATATAGAATTGTTGTTGTTCCATCTGCATCAGGAAAAATGAATATTAATTGGAAAAATTACGAAGAAGTTAAATTTAAACTAAATTTAATAGATTAATAATCAATATTTAAATTATGAAAAAAACTATTAATATGTTGAAAATCATTAAAATAAATTTAATTATTTCTATGATTATTTTATTAACATCTTGTGCAACTTCAATGACTCCTATTGAAGTGAACAATTCTTTGCCAACATTAACTATTTCAAGGTTTATTACTCAAGCACAAGCAAACGAATCTACTAATACAAAGAAATGTAAATATTTAGTAAAGGGAAGAAATTATAATGCTCCAATGGGAATGTCAACAAAAGACGATTTAAGGAATGGAGCAAAGGGAATTGATGAATGGGTAAAATTAGATGGTGGAAATGCTTATGTACTTACAAACTACAAATGGGTTTCCGTTGGTAATGATGGCGCTACTCAACTCTATATTGAATTTGACACCGTTCTATGTGAATAATTATTAAATTTTATTTTTTAAATAGAAACAGGCATTTATTGCCTGTTTCTTATTTTTATGGGAATTGTTTGGAACTATTTGATACTGAATATCAGTATTTTAAACAAATATATGGGAATTGTTTGGGAATTTCAAATCGTTCAAATTTATTATAATAGAGTGAAATCTTTAAACTATTAAATATGGAAAAATCAATATTATTACACTGTATTGCCCCCGATGAATTAAAGCAAATTATTAAAGAAGTGATTCAAGACGAACTAAAAGAAGTTATTAAAAAACCTGAAGATAAAGATTCAGATGGTTTATTGTCAAGAAAGGAAACTTGTGAGTTCTTAAAAATTAGCCTCACAACTCTTTGGCATTGGACAAATAAAGGGAAAATTGATAGTTACGGCATTGGAAATAGGGTGTATTACAAAAAAGTCGATTTGCTTAATAGTTTGGTTCTTTTAAAATAAAAAGGGCTTAAAAAAGCCCTTTATTATATGTTATTATTGTCTAAAAAATAGGAAACAGTATGCAAATTGTATGCAAATTAAAAACACAAAAGACCTCACATCGCTGTGAAGTCTTTCTGCTTCTGCTCCCCCTCTTGGGCTCGAACCAAGGACCCTCTGATTAACAGTCAGATGCTCTAACCAACTGAGCTAAGGAGGAAGGCGTGTTGCCTTTTAAAGCGGTTGCAAATATAAGGTAAATAATCTTTTTTGCAAATATTTTGAAATAAAATTAGAAAAAAAATTACTTCCCTACAATTGCCTTATAAATATCGTTCCCATTTGCAAAAAGCAATAACGAGATAAGTAATACAAAACCAACCATTTGAGCGTTTTCCATGAATTTATCGCTTGGTTTTCTACGACTGATGATTTCATATAATAAGAACATTACGTGACCTCCATCCAATGCCGGAATTGGCAATAAATTCATTACTCCCAACATAATGGATAACAATGCGGTAATACTCCAAAAGGCTTCCCAACTCCAATAAGCAGGGAAAATATCGAAAATTGCTTTAAATCCACCCACACCTTTGTAAGCGCCAGTGCTTGGGGTAAATATCATTTGTAACTGTTTCCAATACCCTACTAACTGGTCTTTTCCTCGTTCAATTCCCACTGGAAATGATTCAAAAAAGCCATAAGATTGCTTGCGAATTGGATACAAGCCTAATTTTTCTAAATTATCGAGAGGAAGTTTTGAAGCATAGTAAACGCCCATTTTTGCACTGTCATTCACAACAATTGAAACGGCAATTTCTTGATTGTCTCTTTTAATAATTGCTGGAACCGTTTTTCCTTTCAACTCTTTTACAGCTTCAACCACTTGGTCTGCATATTGAACTGGCAATCCGTTAAAACTAGTGATGATGTCTTTTTGTTGAATGGAATTTTTATTTACAGAATTTTCGTCTATTCCCGAAACAATAAAGGGCAATCTAAGTTCAACTACCGATATTTTTTTTCCATTCATCAATTGATTGATAAAATCAACCGGTAAATTTACTTTTTGTTCTGCGCCATCTCTTTCAACAATTACTTCTTTTCCTAGTAAAACTTTTTCGTTGATTTCATTGAAACGATCTATTTTCACTCCGTCAACAGCAATAATTTTATCACCTGTTTTTATGCCTGATTTTTCAATTACTGGGTTGGTAATCCAAACCCCATCTTTAATATCGCTATTGGAAATGTACAATTCTCCGTAGGCGAAGGTCATTCCTATATAAATAATAAATGCTAAAATGAAATTCACAGTCACTCCACCCAACATAATAATTAAACGTTGCCAAGCCGGTTTAGATCTGAATTCCCATGGCTGAGGTGGCAAAGCCATTTGTTCCTTGTCCATACTTTCATCGATCATTCCAGAAATTTTCACGTAACCCCCAAGTGGCAACCATCCAATTCCGTATTCTGTCCCTCCGATAGTCTTTTTAAATAAGGAATATTTGATATCAAAAAACAAGTAGAATTTCTCTACTCTAGTTTTGAATAATTTTGCAGGAACAAAATGTCCTAATTCATGAAGTACAATCAGCAATGACAAACTCATTAAAAACTGACCTAATTTGATAACTATTTCCATTATTTAATTTTCGTATTTTTTATAACTAACAAAAGTAATGTTTTAAATAGTATTTTTTCAACTTTTATTTCGTCTGGCCTTTTAAAAATTTGTTAATTATTTACATTTCCATAAAATGGAAGTATTTTTACAATTCAATTTGATAAAATGAGAAAAATAAAAACCGCTTTACTTTCTTATGGAATGTCTGGGAAAGTATTCCACGCCCCTTTTTTAGAACTACATGAAGGATTTGAGTTGGTTGGCTCATGGGAGCGAAGCAATAAATTAATTCAATTGGATTATCCAAATGTTAAAAGTTATTACACTTATGAAGAACTTTTAATGGATGATATTGAATTGGTGGTCATCAATACGCCAACAGTTTCTCATTATGAATATGCAAAAAAAGCCTTATTAGCAGGGAAACATATTATTGTTGAAAAGGCATTTACCACAACTGTTGCTGAAGCACAAGAGTTAAAAGCAATAGCCGATGCTAACAATTTGAAATTAGCGGTATTTCAAAACCGCCGCTGGGATAGTGATTTTAAAACCGTAAAAAAGATTTTACGAGAAGGAATTTTAGGGGATATAGTAGAGGCTGAATTTCATTTTGACCGCTATAATCCTGAAATAAGTCCTAAATTACATAAGGAAACTATTAATGCAGGATCCGGAATTTTGAAAGACTTGGGTCCGCATTTAATTGACCAAGCATTGCATTTATTTGGGATGCCAATACGTGTTTTTGCTGATATTAGAATCACAAGAAAAGATTCCGTTGTCGATGATTACATCGACCTATTGCTTTTTTATCCCCAATTCAGAGTGCGATTAAAATCTGGTTTTTTTGTTCGAGAAGCAAACCCTGCTTATATTCTTCATGGTGAAAAAGGCTCCTTTTTAAAGCAACGTGGCGATTTACAAGAAGCGGCTTTAAAAATGGGGGAGAAGCCAAACAGAACCACTTGGAAATCAGAAAACGAAGGAAATGAAGGTCTGTTACACACAGACATCAATGGAGAGATAATTCGGAAAAAAGTAACGACGCAATTAGGAAATTACTACGATTATTTTGACGGTGTTTATCAATCTATTGCTAATAATTTGGTAGAACCAGTTACTGCGCAAGACGGAATAAATACCATGCGAATAATCGAGGCTTGTATTGAAAGCAACTGGAATAAAAGCACTGTCGAGTTACATTCTATTCTTTAACAAACTTGAATTGTTTTGTGCCTTTATTGGTTTGAATAGTTAGAAAATGGATTCCCGATGAAAAGGAAGAAATATCCCAAGACTTTTGAGATTTTGTTTCCATAATTTTTTGTCCTAAAACAGAATAAAAAACAGCATTTTCAATTTCTATATTCTCCCGAATTGAAACAGAAATAGTCATTGAGCTTGGATTTGGGAATATTTGTATAGCATTGTCAATATTGAAGTTGGCATTTTCTAATGTCGCTATGCTCATTCTAGAAATGATATTCTTAGTAGGGTCAAATTGTACTCCAGTTACAGTAAAAGGAACCGACACATTAAATTGTTCACCGTTTACCGTATTGTTTACCACCACGTCTTGCGTTTGACCACTTGCTCCTAATAATCGAATAGGAACCGGCATTTCAAAAAACGAAACTGAAGTATGTGAAGTAGTTTGGGCGACCGTAATTCGAGCTTGCCCAGGGTTAGTATTTTGCACGGTCACGTTATAAATAGGATATCCTTGATTGTAAACCCAATCGTTAAAAAACTCCGTTAAACTACTGCCATAAACGGCCTCTAAATGCGATTTTAAATCGGGTGTGACGGCATATTTAAACGCCAAACTACTATCCGCTAAATAATTTCTGAGTCCTTGAAAAAACACTGCATCGCCGAGTTTGAAACGCAGCATGTGCAATACCATTGCCCCTTTATTATAAGTCAATCGGAAATCAAAAATTCTATCTACGCTTAATGCTTCAGCATCTGTTAAATATAGCGCGCCGTTTGCAGCAGAAGTGATACTACCTATCATATTTGCTTTTTCAGTTACAAAAGCGGCCGGACCATCAAAATTTTCAATTGCCAATGAAGCGATGTAAGTTGCAAATCCTTCATTCAACCAGATGTCTTTCCAGGTTCCGCAGGTAATTTTATCTCCAAACCATTGGTGCGCCATTTCGTGGGCGATTAATTGTCTTCCAAAATTCACCATAAATGAAACGGTGGTATGTTCCATTCCGCCACCCCAACCAAATTGTGCGTGCCCATATTTTTCAGTGGCAAAAGGATAATTTTCTAATAATGAACTAAAGTAATTTAACAGAAGCGGAGTTTGTAAAATTTGTGTTCTAAGGGATGAATTATCACTTTCCGGATAGATGTAATTAATAATAGGGTAGGCATTTGGTCCAACTCCAGCAGTTTGATTGATAATTGTATAATTGGTTACCGCCATACAAATTAGGTAAGCCGGAATTGGATAATTATGACGGAAATGCGTTGTTTTTAAATTCCCGTTGATCACAGGAGCTTCTGGTTCTATGCCATTAGAAACACTAATATATTGTGAAGGAGCGGTAATATAAACGTCAATAGAATTTATTTTATCATTTAAATCTTGTTTACAAGGCCACCAATCTCTAGCACCAAAGGGTTCTGATAAAGTATAAATAACCGGTGTATTACTTGGACCATGAGTGGTACTTGTAAAAGCAAAAAACCCATTTTGAGGTGGTGCTCCAGAATAGACCACTTCTACGGTTGCTTGACTACCCGATAATTGAGTAGCAGGGAGAGTAATTATTAGTTCATTAGTATTTTGGGTAAAAGCGAGATTAACATTGTTTATTTTCACGCTACTTACAGTTAAGGAATTACTTAGATCGAAAGTAAGTGTATTCATATTGGCAAGAGCAGTGTAGGTAGTTGTTATTTTTCCAGCAATACTGTATACCGCAGGATCAACATTAAACTCTAGTTTATGATAGGTAATATCATAATTTTGAGTGTTTGAATTGACCTCCAAATTCATTTTCTTTTTGGCAGATTTTCTCTCTGCTTCAGCAATTTTACTGTTTTCAGAAATTATGTCTTGTCCATTTACTGCTATAAAACAAAAAAACAAAAATGTTATTATTGTGTTTCTCATGTTCGTATTATTTCTTGCTAAATTAAATAATTATACCCTAAGGAAAAATTAATTTTAAATTAGATTTTATGTATTTGAATAAAAAAAAGAGTCCAAAAAATTAATTTTGGACTCTTTTTTTAGAATTATACTTTTTAAAATTATAGCGTTCCTGGAAATAAAATTCTATAATCAGATAGATTTACTCCTTTTAAATTAGAACCATATTTTGCATTTATAGCTTCAATAAAACTATTTGCAATTAATGCATATCCTCTAGGTGATGGATGTACCCCATCTGTTGAAAAACCACCGCCTGTAATAAATGTATTGGTGACATTATAGCCATTCGCAGAAATACCACCAGAAGCAATTATTGTCATTAATGTATTTGCATCTACAAACGCCAATCCTTTTGCTACAGCTGCAGTTTTTATGGTAACATTATAATTGTCGGTAGCTGTTTTTAATTCGGCTATTTCAGTAGGAACCAAAATATGTTTGTCCTGCAAAGGGAAAGTAATTCCAAATTTATTTAGTGGAGAAGAAGGCGCAACTCCAATTCCAGAATCTGAGGCTGTTGGTGCAGCTCCAATAGCACCTTGAGTAGTTAAAAGAACTAAATCAGTTGCAGTTGCTTGACGCGCTTGACCAAAAATAGCTCCGTAAGCACCTGCTAATGCAGCGCCAAGTGAAGGAGTAAATGCAGCAGTAAGTTGAGCTGATAAATTAGTTAATGACTCGTCTTTTATCAATAATGGATTAGCAGCAGTTGTTGACAATAAGTCAATTCTTCCTGCACCTCCAACTGCGCTTAAAGCAGCCTTCAATGGTCCATATAATTGGGTATTTAAAGCGTTTATCGTAGCTACACCAACTGCGGCATTACCTCCTCCTAAAACGGTTGTAGATAATGGGTTGTGAGGAACAGTTGTAAAGAAAGGTACTGTATTTACATAAGGAATATTGGCCACTACACCTTTAGCACATACTGAAGTCATAGAGTTGACTAATGTGTTATAGGTAGCATCAAAACCTACACCTGCAACACCCGCTGATGGAGTTATTGGATTAGTTCCGTCACCACCAGTTGTTGCATAACCTAAAACATCATTGTTTCCAATCCATAGAGAAAAGAACGTAGGTGCTTGACTCATTGCATAAGCAAGTACAGACGTAGTTGCGTTTGGAGCAAAACGAACATAATAAGGGTTTGCAGTTCCTGCAGCTATTCCTGCAGCACTTCCGTAACTTGGAGATAATAAATGAAAACTTTTAGCACCAGGAACTCCACAGTTGTTATAAGGTCCTGCTGCAACAACTGCAGGATTTAAAATTTCAGTGGTTGGAGTTCCCGCTACGGGAGCAGGACCAGTACCATTAAAATAAAATCGTGGACCAGCAAATTGTGTTCCATTTATTTTAAATCCACCAATATTATCAGCCATAAATGGAATCTTAAAAGCACCACCACCAACTAATGCAAATTGCTCTGCCATAATATTGGCATAAGAAACTTTTTGCCCTTCAATAAATAATGCATTATCTGAATAACCAGCAGTTAATGAATTTCCTATAGCAACAAATTTAGAAAAATCTGCTGAACCTGAAGTCAAAGGTAATCCATTGGATGAATTAGAAACAATTGTTTCATCTTCATTATTACACGCTACAAAGGTTAAAGCAACCAATGCTAGCCATTTGAAATTTTTTATCATGATCTTTATATTTTTTATATTAATAATAATTATGGTTTAATAGTCCAAGAAGCAAAAATTTGTTGACCTATTAATCCAGCTCCTAATACTTGGAAGTACTCTTTTCCTCCTAGGTTAGCAGCACCAATTTTGAATGCAGATTTCATGCTTGGAACATTATAAGTGATTTGAGCATCAAATACAGTAGCTTCAGGAACTACTCCGTCAACCATGGTTGATTGCCATACATATTCAGTATTCCATCTTCCGCTTACATTAAACCCAAAGTTTTTGAATAAATTTTCATTTCCAATAGAGGCTTTTACTCTGTGTTTTGGAGTATTGAAACCAGCTTCGAAGCTTCTGTCATTCGAGTTTGAAGCATCAAAATTAAATTCAGCATAGTTGTAGTTCACACCCACTTCAAAATCTTTAATCACTTTTCTAGAAAGACCAAGTCCGAAACCAAGGGATTTAATTTCCACATCTGTGTTAGTGTATAATTGAAAAGCTCTTGAGTTTCCTGTTTGAATTGCATGAAGTGATTTGGATCCCTCATCTACTAAAGTACTTGGATTATTAGGATTGTCTTGAGCCAAACCATATAATGGAGCCAAAACAATTGAATTACCTATAAAATCATTGTACACATTATAATATCCATTAATATCAATTGAAAAATCATTGATAACTGATCGGTAGCCTAGTTCAAATGCTTTTACTCTTTCTGGCTTAACATAATCTACATTTGATTTTTTAATTAATTTACGCGCCTCTCTTTCTCTATCGGCTGGTGTTTCCAAGACACCATTATTATCTCTCAGCAAAGGACCGGCTAATCTATTTTTATAATCGGTTATTGAACTACTATTATAAGCATTTGTATAAGCATTTAATCCAGTAATAGTTGTCGAGGATCCAACGCCAGCATATAATTGCCCTGCTGATGAAACAGGAAGTGTTTCAATATACTTAGCTAAATTATCAGGAGCTGAACCTAATAGAATGGCGCTACCTACATTAAATCCGATGTACTGGTCTTGAGTAGATGGGTTTCTAAAACCGGTTTGGAAAGAAGCTCTGAAATTGTGTTTTTTATTCTCACCAGCAGAATACACCGCAGAAATTCTAGGGGAGTAATTTCCTTCAAAGTTTTTAGATTTGTCATAACGAATAGATCCTGAAAGTTTCAAGCGGTCTTCCATTAATTTCTTTTGCAATTGAGTGTAAACCCCGTATTCGTTATATAGAATAGGACCATTTGCATCAGTATAAATTCTACCATGAGAGTTTAATTCATATAATCTAAAAGATCCACCCACTTGAATTTCAGCAAATTTAATTTGATCTTTCAAGTTATAGTTGGCATCTGAATGGTAAATTCTGGAATTATCTACTAATTTAGATCCTGATAGTACATCAGCTTCAGCAGTTACTTTGTCAAAAGCAGCTTTGAATTCTGATGAACCAGGAGCAAATCTTATTCCCCTTGGAGCAGTTGGATTTGCAGGATCAATATTTGGAGTTAAATTTAAGCCCGCTGGAGAAATGTTATAATCGGCAAAATTTCTAGCACCTGCATGAGCTTGAGCAGGAGTTTGTCCTAACAATAAAGTTGACCTTGCATAAGCAGTTCCATAATCGGTGAACCAGTTTGTGTCTGATTTTGCTAATCTATTAATATTAATAGCAGTAAAAGTCATGTCATAAGAGTTTCCTCCATCTTCAGTAGTAGTGTATCCTCTTACAAAAAAGTTCTTCCCTTTAAATTCTAATTTATGTTGTTGCATGAAAAAGTTATTCAAATAGTATCTGTTGGCTCCTTGGTAAACGGCATTACCAAAACCAAATTTACTTTGCCAAATCACTTCTAAATTTTCATTTCCAAATGGTCTATAGTGAAGAGAAAAGTCTAGTTTGGTGTTTGAAGCTACGTTATCTGTCAATTCAATTTCTTTGTAACCTGTTCTAGAAACTTTATCATTTGGCAAAGTTGGCGCCCCAATTACTGTAGCCGCCTCATCACCATATACATTGATACCGTCATAACCGTAGTGACTTCTATCTCTTCCAGCTACAGTTTTATCGTCATAATTGGTAGCGAACCAATCGGTACCTTTCATGTAAGTAAAATTTGCTTTTGTAGCAAAATAGTTATTGAATTTATGGGCAACTCTTACACCATAATCTGCAAAACTATTAACTCCTGCAGCCTGTTGGCTTGTTTGTCCGTATTTCACATAACCATTAATACCTTCACTAGTGAATGGGTTTTTACTGTTCATAAATAAAATACCGTTGAAAGCATTTGCACCATATAATGCAGATGAAGCTCCAGGAAGTAATTCCACACTTTGAACGTCAATTTCTGAAATTCCAATCATGTTACCTAAAACGAAATTTAGCAATGGAGACGAGTTATCCATACCATCTACTAACTGCATGAATCTTACGTTAGCTACTGTTGCAAAACCTCTTGTATTAATTGATTTGAAAGTCAAACTACTCGTGTTCATTTGAACCTCTTTTAGATTCTCTAAACCATCGTAGTAGGAAGGGGAAGCTGTTTTTTTGATTTCTTTTAATCCCATTCTTTCAATTGTAACTGGCGACTGTAAAACTTTTTCAGGAGTTCTAGAAGCAGAGACTACAACCTCGTCTAATACTGTGTTCTTTTTAATTGAATCTGAAACTACTTTTTGTGCAAACGAAACGCTGCAAAAAAACAATGTCAAAATAAGTAAGTGTTTTCTCATTGTGGTTTAAAATTTGTTTGTTAATGTAGCTAAATTAGTATTTATTTTCATATTTTTAAATATTCATCTAATAAATTTGATATTTAATAGATTGAGCTTGTTTAATTTAACAAATTGTCAAATTAAATCTTTAAATTTTTCACATCGTTTTTATTTAATCTGTTAATTTTATTCCACAAAGGCTTTTAATTTTAACATTTCATTAAGTAATTCGTAAAAATTTATCTATTTTTTAAAAATAAAAAAAGCGCTCCATATTAGAGCGCTTTTTTATTAATTTTTTGATGGGTTACTCCACCGTAACCGATTTTGCTAAATTCCGAGGTTGGTCAACATTACATTCTCTCATTACCGCAATATGGTAGGATAACAGTTGTAATGGAATTGTGGTAATTAAAGGTGATAATGCATCAGCGGTTTCAGGAATTTCAATTACATAATCCGCTAAATCACGAACTTGCGTATCTCCTTTAGTTACAATTGCAATAATTTTACCACTTCTTGATTTTATCTCTTGAATATTACTAACCACTTTGTCATAATGACCCAACTTTGGTGCAATAACAACCACGGGCATGTGCTCATCTATTAAAGCAATTGGGCCGTGTTTCATTTCTGCAGCTGGATAACCTTCCGCATGGATGTAAGAAATTTCTTTTAATTTTAATGCTCCTTCCAAAGCTACTGGGAAATTGTAACCACGCCCTAAATACAAACAATTGTGTGAGTTTTTAAATGTCGCCGCTATTTCTTTCGCTTTTTCATTGGTTTGAAGTGCTTCAAGAACCTTTTCAGGTATTAATTCTAATTCTTGTAGGTACCTATGAAAATCAGAATTGGTCATAGTACCTTTAGCTTTAGCTATTCTTAAGGCAATCATGGTCAGCACAGTAATTTGGGTTGTAAATGCTTTGGTAGAAGCCACTCCAATTTCTGGTCCAGCGTGAGTGTAAGCTCCAGCATGAGTTTCTCTTGAAATAGAGGAACCTACTACGTTACAAACTCCAAATACAAACGCCCCTTTTTCTTTTGCTAATTTAATTGCAGCTAAAGTATCGGCTGTTTCTCCTGATTGTGAAATGGCAATTACAACATCACCTTCGTTAATAATTGGGTTTCTATATCGGAATTCAGAAGCATATTCAACTTCAACAGGAATTCTTGTAAATTCTTCAATTACGTATTCCGCAACTAATCCAGCATGCCATGAGGTACCGCAAGCTACAATTAGTATTCTTTCTGCATTTAGGAATTTTTCGATATTATCTTCAATACCTGCCATTTGAATTAAACCACTATTTGCATGTAATCGACCTCTATAAGTATCTTTTATTACGCTTGGTTGTTCAAAAATCTCTTTCAGCATAAAATGATCGTATCCTCCTTTTTCAATTTGCTCTAGATTCATCTGTAATTCTTGAACATAAGGATCAACTAGAGAATCGTCTTTAATTTTTCTAATTCTTAAAGGTTTGTCCATTCTTACAATTGCCATTTCTTCATCCTCGAGATAAATAGCATTGGAAGTATATTCGATAAATGGAGAAGCGTCTGAAGCAATGAAATATTCATTTTCACCTACACCAATCGCTAAAGGACTTCCTAGACGAGCTACAATAATTTCATTTGGTTTATGTTTATCAAACACACAAATTGCATAAGCTCCCACTACTTGGTTTAGGGCAATTTGAACCGCTTTACCTAATTTTAAATTATCTTTCTTTTGAACATCTTCAATTAGATTTACCAATACTTCTGTATCGGTATCCGAGTGAAAAACATAACCTCTATTAATTAATTCTTTTTTTAATGGAGCGTAGTTTTCTATAATTCCATTATGAATAATTACAAGATTACCAGAATTTGAAACATGCGGATGAGAGTTAACATCATTTGGAACACCGTGGGTTGCCCAACGTGTGTGTCCCATTCCAATAGTCCCATTAGTAGTAATTGTAGTAGAACATAATTCTTCTAAATCGGAAACTTTCCCTTTTGTTTTACATACTTTAAGATTATTGCCGTCAAAAAGCATTACTCCAGCGCTATCATAACCTCGGTATTCAAGTCTTTTCAAGCCTTTAATTACTATAGGGAAGGCTTCTCTATGTCCAATATAACCAACTATTCCGCACATATATTATTATTTGGTTGAGTATTTTAATTAGGTTTTGTGTAGTAAATTTCTAATTTTAATCGCTTCGCATAATTTGGATCTGTTGCAGGAATATTATTTCCAAATAAAACGGTTCCAAGTGGATTGAATACCGCCGCCGAAGGATATTTATTAAATGGATTTGCTACAGAAATTGAATTCAAAAGTTTAGCATTTGAAGCCACTCCTATTGACTCGGTTACAACTAATCCTAATCTTACATTAGTAGAATCTTTACTAATCAAATTCATAATGTGATTGGTAAGACGCACTTTATATTTTATTCCTCGCTTATTGTAAGCAGAAGTTGCCGCATCCTTTTCTATAATTCCGCCATGAACGAATTTATTGTTTTTTGAATTTGAAGTAACAGAATAATCTAAATAATAGTCAACGATTGGTCGGTGATTATTTAAATCATACAAATAAATTCTATTTGGTTCAGCAGCTCCAGTCATTTTATCTTTATCGATATAAAAGGTAAGATTGGCTTCATTAACTAGTAATTTTTTTCCATCTATTGGATTTCTCAACAAATCTAAATCATCAGGCACACCATTTCCTTCTACTAGTCCTGTGCTTGGGTTGGTATAAGTATAAAGTACCCCATTGGCATTGACTCTTTTTACATCTACATCACCGAAAAGTTTAATGATTGCCATCGAACCTTCGCCCCCTTTAGGAAATAAATTATAGGCTCCCGTAGTTGCATTATTGTTGGATGTCAATCCAGAGGTATATCCGGAATTGTATTCATTTTCTAATAAATTTACTGAATTACCTCCTAAACTAATTGCAAATTTTCTTTCTTTAGTAGATACCACTCCAGCGGAACTAGTCACAGTAATTGTGTAGGTTACTATTATTTTTCCTTGTTTGAAGTTTAATAAGGACATACTTCCTTGATTAGGAGAAGCAGAAGAAGCTTCGGCTTTGAAATACAATCCTCGGAAATAATCCTTGAAAATAGAGTTATTAAAGAATTTTCCGGCAGCTCCTGTTCCGAACAATTTGTCTTGAAAAAAGTTGTTTCTAAGTTTTAATCGCATTCCTGGTACTGATCGGGTATCTACAACTTGGGCTCCATCTACCGTTTTATAGGTTTTAATTTCAGCAGCGCTGTATGTAAATTCATCATTTTGAGCCAAATTACTATCGTCATTCAAACGAACAGGATTTTTATAAGTATCAAAAACAGCCGTTTCTCCAGAATAATATTTTTGTATGTCTAAAAAGTTTTGAGCAGCATCAAGATCTCGTAAAGTGTAATTGTTTTCATAAACACTTAATTTAATCTTATTAAATACTTTTTTATCATTGGCAATGCTAAATCCTTGAATAGAATCTAGTTCATAAGTGCTGTCGCCGGTCGTATCGTCTTTTGAAATTAAATGACTAAAATAAGGCAAAGAAAGTTCTACTTTGGTTACTGTAGGATTGGCTCCAATGGTTTGATTTACAGTATCTAATAACACCTGAGAAACTACACTTGCTTTCGTTTTTCCAAAAAACGGATTGTTATAGTATCCTAAAGAATTTACAGGCAAATTACTCGTTTCAACTTGGCCTGTAGCTGTGTTATAAGCCAAAACAGTTTGCGAATCATCTTTAATTAACCCAAAATGATCATCTCCTATCACGTCTAAGCCAATTTCATTAAAATCTTTATCACAAGCTGCAAAAAAAGCAACGATACTAATTAATAAAAGTATTTTATAAATGGATTGATTTTGCATATAAATTTTAAAATAATATTATTAAACTAAATTCTTGTAGAAGTTAGTATATACTTCAGCGAATTTATCTTTCGAGGTGAAAGGTAAAAAAGGTTTCCCTGAAGTTTCTATAAATTTTGTTAAACTTGGAGACAAGTTTTCTGATGCAATTATAATTCCATCAGAATGGTTAAGAGTAGCCAAGATAATATTTTCGTAATCAGGAGTTTCTAAATTTGAAATAGAAGCCTCAGGAACGCCGTCAAATTTAACTTTGTTGATCATTTCAAGGTTTAAATTGCCTTCAAATGACTGACTATATACAGAAGTGATGATTTTTGTATCAGAAAATAAAGCTTCATCTTTATAGTAATGTTTCAAATAAATAGGCAACATTGCAGCCATCCAACCGTGAACATGAATTATATCTGGAACCCAATTTAGTTTTTTAACGGTTTCAACAACCCCTTTTGCGAAAAATATGGCGCGTTCATCGTTATCTGGAAATAACGTCCCTTCTTCATCTGTAAAAGTGGCTTTTCTTTTAAAATATTCATCGTTATCAATAAAATAAACTTGTATTCTTTCTTTTGGAATAGAAGCCACCTTAATAATTAAGGGCATATCTAAATCATTAACCACTAAATTCATTCCCGACAATCTAATTACTTCGTGTAATTGATGTCTTCTCTCATTGATATTACCATATCTAGGCATGAAAATTCTAATCTGTCCGCCTTGATCGTTTACCATTTTTGGTACGTCATATGACATTAGAGAAACCTCGTTTTCAGCTAAGTAGGGCACTACTTCAGATGATACATACAATATCCTCTTATCTTCCATATTAAAATTCAGTATTACTTTTGTAAATAAAAAACATGCAAATTTACAAAAATTTATGCAGTTAATAACTAA
>CANHHG010000041.1 GCA_947460615.1 Bacteroidota bacterium | reverse complement strand
TTTTCGGTTTCCAATATAGAAAAATAAAGTGGCCAACAGATTGATAATTGGCAATGGCAATCCAGCAATTACAGCCACTAAAGACATTAAATAACTATTGCAAGCCTTTTCTCTTTCGTGTTCCGTTGGTTTATAGGCAAAAGTGGTTTCTTGTGTCATAATTCTTTATAAATATTCCAAATCCAGTTGAGAACAACTAGAATAATTAGTGGAATAGCATTTTTTTTTTGTTTTAATATACCCTCCATTTTGTTATAGGCCATATAAAAAGTTTGCTTTTTTGTTGCTAAATCAAAACCAACCCAAAAAGGCAAAATTAATAGGGCAATACTCACAATTATTCCAAAAGGATTTAATGAAATAGAACCCATCAAATTGCCCTTATATAGCGCATGAACTGCTCGAGTTGTTCCGCAAGAGGGGCAGGGATAACCGGTTACATTCTTAATCATACAAACGGATATTTGACCGCCTTCAGAATAATTAGTAGTAAATAATAAATAGAGATATCCTGAAAAACAAGCTAATAATACAATTAGGTATAACTTGTTTTTAGACATTTTTAGTATAAAGTGTTTTGGAAAATTTCCATATTTTTTTCACGAGCCGCACTCATAATTGAAAACCAATCTACAATGGCCCAAATTCCAAAACCACCACAAGTGATTAATTTTAAAACACCCATTCCTGTATCTCCCAACATAAATCTATCAATTCCTAACTGCCCGGCTGTTAAAGAAACGATCATCATTGTATCTGGATTTTTAAATTGCATTTCTAATACTAATGGCCATTTTTCCTCCTCCAATGTATTTAACTTTTCTCTTACTGCAGATAGATGATAGCTTTCAAAATACTTAGCGTTGCTGATCATAAATAGGTCTACTTTGTGTGATTCCATTGTTTTTATTTTAATTTAGTTATTAGATTGCTAATATATTAATTTATAAGAAAACTTTGTCAATTGGCTCCCAAAGTTCTATTTTATTTTCTTCAGGATCTAAAACCCAAGCGAATTTTCCATAGCTGTAGGTTTCCATTTCCCCCACAATGGTAACGCCCTCTTTTCTTAAATCGGCGATTAATTTTTCAAGATTTTGAACTCGGAAGTTCTGCATGAATTCTTTTTTACTCGGATCAAAATATTTTGTATCCTCTTGAAATGGAGACCATTGCGTAATACAATCAGTTCCTTTTTCATCTTTCCAAACAAAACTGCAGCCATAATCATTGGTATCAAATCCTAAATGAGTGGCATACCAATTTAGCAACTCTTTTGAATTTTTAGATTTAAAAAAGAAGCCGCCAATTCCTGTTACTCGCTGGTATTTTTGTTCTTCTATTTTTGGCTCAATAAATAGGGATTTGATTTTATCAACGATCACTTGGGCTAATTTTTCATGGCTTTCAAAGGTCCATCCTGCAATATGGGGCGTTAACAGAACGTTTTTTGCTTGAAGCAAATAGCTGAAGGTTGCCGGCTTTTCGGAGTTCAAAAACAAGTTTTCGAAGGATAATTTTTCATATTCCAACACGTCTAATCCAGCTCCTAAAACTTTACCTGATCGCAAACCTTCCGCTAGATCATCTGTCACCACAGAATTTCCCCTGGCGGTATTGATGAACCAAAATGGTTTTGCGCAAGAGTTTATAAATTCCGAATTTATCATTTTGTCAGTAGAAGAGTTCCAAGGCGTGTGTAAACTAATTACATCCGATTTTTCTTGTAATTCTGCTAAAGAAACAGGTCTAGCATTAGCGTCACCTACATTTTCTAGGATATCGTAAAAAAGGACCTCTACCTCAAAACCACGAAGTTTTTTAGCAAAAGATTTACCCATATTCCCATAGCCAATTATCCCCACGGTTTTTCCATCCAATTCATGCCCTCGATTCCCTTCCCGATTCCAATGCCCGTTTTTTATATCAGAATCGGCCTGGTTGAGGTTGTTTAAAATCGACAATAACATTCCTAGGGCATGCTCACCAACCGCATTTTTATTTCCTTCAGGAGCAGCAATTAAAGTTATGTTTTTCGAAATTGCATAGTCAAAATCGATACTTTCTAAACCAGCGCCAACTCTAGCTATGAATTTTAAATGGGTTGCTTTATCAAGAAAAGTTTGGTCTATTTTAAATCTGCTGCGGATAACAATTCCCTGGTATTCGTGAATTTTATTTTCAATTTCTTCCTTTGATGAGGTAAAATCTTCATGATTAGCAAACCCTAATTCTTCCAATTGTTGCCACAAAATAGGATGGTTACTATCGAGATGTAGTATTTTAATATTTGAAAATTGCATAACTTAATTTTGATTGTTAAAGATACTTTTTTTTATGGAATATTAATTCTTGAATTTGCAATAGATTAAATAAATCTTTAACATAAATTTTCAAGTGTATACCGCATCTTAGTTTAAATTTGTAAAAAAAATAAACCATGCAAAACTTTGAATTATACAATCCTACCAATTTAGTTTTTGGTAAAGGGCAAATTGAAAAATTAAGCTCATTAGTTCCTAAAAATGCCAAAATATTATTGGCTTATGGCGGAGGAAGTATCTTTAAGAATGGTGTTTACGACCAAGTTAAATTGGCTTTAAAAGGTTTTGAAATCGTTGAATTTGGGGGTATCGAACCCAATCCACATTTTGAAACTTTAATGAAAGCAATACAAATTGTAAAAGAAAAAAACATCAATTTCATTCTAGCTGTAGGCGGTGGATCAGTGATTGATGGGGTGAAATTTATTTCGGGAGCAACTCATTTTGAAGGCGATCCTATGGAAATTCTTAAAAAGAGAATCCTTATAAAAGAAGGAGCAAAAGTTATTCCATTTGGAACCGTTTTGACCTTGCCAGCAACGGGAAGCGAAATGAACTCAGGATCGGTGGTGACCATTAATGCTACTCAAGAAAAGTTAGCTTTTGGAGGAAGTGCCTTATTCCCAAAATTCTCAATTTGTGATCCAACTGTTATAACTTCTTTGCCAGAAAGACAAATTCAAAACGGAATTATTGATGCTTTTACTCATGTAATGGAGCAATATTTAACTTATCCTCATGAGGGTTATTTGCAAGACCGAATTGCGGAAGGAATTTTACAAACGCTAATTGAAATTGGACCAAAAGTGGTACAAAACCCCTCCGATTATGCTTTAGCTTCAAATTATATGTGGTGTTGTACCATGGCACTTAACGGTTTAATTCAAAAAGGGGTTCCCTCCGACTGGGCTACACACATGATAGGTCACGAATTGACCGCATTATACCAAATAGACCACGCAAGAACTTTAGCAATTATTGCTCCAAATTTGTATAAAGTGATGTTCGAAACCAAAAAACAGAAATTAGCACAATATGGAAAAAGAATATTTGGTTTAACCGGTTCAGACGAGGATATTGCTGCAAAAGCGATTGATAAAACAACAGAATTTTTTCATATTATGGGAATGAAAACCAAATTGTCGGAATGCACAGATGATTTTACTAAAACTGCCGACTTCATTGCCAATAGATTTCAAGAAAGAGGATGGGTTGGTTTGGGTGAAAAACAGAATATCACCATTGAAAAAGTACGTAAAATAGTGGAAATGAGTTATTAATACACTGATTTAAATAATAAAAAAGGCGTTCTTAAATTTACATTTAGAACGCCTTTTTATTTAAAAAACAACCAATAAATTAAACTAATTTTAATTATAAGAATCAAAGTGCACACTTGATTTCAATTAATAACGCAAAATATTTCTCGCTATTGTATTGGAAATCATAATTATAAGTTAATTTTATTTTGGGTTAATTTTACTTCAAGTGCCGATTATTCAAATTTTAGCAATATTAATTCAAATTTCAGTACTTTTGGAACATAATTTTTAGAAGCTATTCCCGCCATCCGCTACTATCTTTTTTGTCTACTTGAAGTTTCGAGAACGCCAAAAAAGTATGCCGCTAATTTCGGGGCTAAAAAAAATAAACCATGACAGATCAACCAAAATTTGCAGTAATAGGAGGAGGAAGTTGGGCTACCGCAATAGCTAAAATGCTATGCGTGAATTTGCCAGAGATTGCTTGGTACATGAGAAATGAAGAAGCAATAGAGCACATTAAAACACATTTTCACAACCCAAACTATTTAAGTTCCGTAGAATTTCACATTGAAAAATTACGTTTAACAAGCGACATAAACGAAGCCGTAGCCTATGCTGATTATATCATTTTTGCAATCCCATCCGCTTTTTTAAATGACGAATTAAAAAATTTAACCGAGAGCTTAAAAGACAAAATAATATTTTCAGCGATTAAAGGAATTGTTCCCGAATCAAGCTTAATTGTAGGCGAACATTTCAATAAAACCTTTGATATTCCATTTGATAATATTGGTGTAATTACCGGGCCATGTCATGCTGAAGAAGTTGCCCTTGAACGATTATCCTATTTAACAATTGCTTGTGGCGATTCTAAAAAAGCCAAAGTCGTAGCTAAATATTTAAGTAGCGATTATATTAAAACGAAAATAAGCGACGACATTATTGGAACCGAATACGCAGCAATGCTAAAAAATATTTATGCAATTGCAGCTGGAATGGCTCATGGTTTAGGTTATGGCGATAACTTCCAATCGGTTTTAATGAGCAATGGAATTCGCGAAATGAAGAAATTCATTCGTAAAGTCCACAAAATGAAACGAAATATTAATGACTCTGCTTATTTAGGAGATTTATTAGTAACGGGATATTCGGTATTTTCTAGAAATAGAATGTTCGGAAACATGATTGGAAAAGGTTACACTGTAAAATCAGCAATGATGGAAATGAGTATGGTATCTGAAGGGTATTATGCTACCAAAAGTGCTTGGCAATTGAACCAATCTTATGGAGCTAAAACGCCAATTATAGATGCGGTTTATGAAATATTATACCAAGGGAAGGACGCTAAAAAAGTGTTCAAAAAACTTACAGAAAAATTAGATTAGTCATGACTGAAAAATGGAAACATCAAATTAAAATTGGCCTCATTTGGAGTTTTTCCTGTAAATTAATCATTACATTAGGCACATTCGCCTGGCATAGAAAAGTAAATTTCGACGAACTATTTTCTATAAATTATATTTTCAGATTTATAATTTTTATTTTAATTGGGATTTTTATCGTCGGTAATTCAAGTTGGAAATCAAAAATAAAGACAGAAAGTAATTAATAAAACTTATCTTACAATTACGCCATCCACAAATAAAATAGGCACTTCTTCTACATTGTTTTCTGAAATGAAATTCGCGTTAAAGGTGAATTTTTTATCGTAAAGGGTATTTCCAATGAAAAATGTAACCATAAATTCGTTATTGAGTGTGGTGACACTTTTTTCTAGCATTTCGATTTTCACCACCGAAACTGCAGGAACTTCTACAAATGCGTGTCGTAATAATGATGTTTTTTTCATTTCACCATCTACTGTTCCAAATGCTTTTGAAACTACCATTACACTATCAAGGTTAAAGTCGCTGTCGTTAACTAAATGAACAAACCATACCTTTTCCATAAAATCGTCACTCCATTCTTGGACGGCAGCTACAAATACATTTTCTACTTCTGGAATTGTGATGTCTTTTTTCATTAGGAAAGGGGAGAGGATAGACTAAGAGATAATAGACTACATCGTCTTTCATCTATCCGTCTATTATCTATTTTCATTTTTATATACTTGACTTAAATTGCTCTAAGAATCGAACGTCATTTTCGTAAAACATTCTGATATCACCAATTTGATATAGTAACATTGCGATTCTTTCCACTCCCATTCCGAAGGCAAAACCGTTGTACTCATTAGTATCTATACCACAGTTTTTGAGTACGTTAGGATCTACCATACCGCAACCTCCAATTTCTAACCATCCCGTTCCTTTTGTAATTCGGTAATCGGTTTCCGTTTTTAATCCCCAATAAATATCTATTTCAGCACTTGGTTCAGTAAAAGGGAAATAGGACGGGCGCAGGCGAATTTTAGATTTTCCGAACATTTCTTTAGTAAAGTAAAGTAGGGTTTGTTTTAAATCTGCAAAAGAAACTTCTTTGTCAATATACAAACCTTCTACTTGGTGAAAAATGCAGTGAGAACGTGATGAAACCGCTTCATTTCTAAATACTCTTCCAGGAGAAATAGTTCGAATTGGGGGCTTATTATTTTCCATATATCGAACTTGCACAGAGGAAGTGTGCGTACGCAATAAAGTATCAGGATTCGTTTGAATGAAAAATGTGTCTTGCATGTCACGAGCCGGATGGTATTCTGGCAAGTTTAATGCAGTAAAATTATGCCAATCGTCTTCAATTTCGGGACCTTCAGAAACGTTGAATCCGATGGTAGAAAAAATATCGATAATTTGGTTTTTTACAATTGAAATAGGATGGCGAGAGCCAATCACCAAAGGTTCAGCAGGACGAGTTAGATCACCATAAACCCCTTTAATTTCAACTTTACTTTCTAGTATTTCTTGAATTGATTTGATCTTTTCTTCAGCGGTAGATTTAAGCAAATTGATAACTTGTCCAAATTCTTTTTTCTGATCGTTTGGAACCAATTTAAACTCAGCAAAGAAGTCATTTAATAGTCCTTTTTTACCTAAAAATTTGATACGAAAAGCTTCTAATTCAGCTGCGTCTTGGGTTTGAAAAGCTTGTGCTTCACTAATGTATTCTTTGATCTTATCTGTCATTTCCGTTCAATAATTGAAGTGCAAATTTAATTAAAAAGTTGTAAGTTGTAGGTCCTATAGTATAAGTTTTTCAAGTAAATCGACAAACTTTAATCAATAAGTTCTTTTTCAAGAAAATAATTCACAATGGCTTCTTTCATTAAAACTGATTGCTCGCCAGCTTTAAGTGGTGGCAATTCTTCTTTAACAATATAATGTGGCCAACCGTCGGCATCTACATAATCAAATTCATAAAAACCGTAGGGTTCTAATAATCGGCAAATGGCAATATGCATTAAGTTTAATTTCTCGTCTTTTTTATAGGTTTCGTGAATTTTTCCAAGTTCTTGAACGCCAATTAAATAAATTATAGCATCCAAATCTAAATCTTCACCTTGTGAAAACTGATCTGAAAGTAGGGAAACTAAATTTTCCCATCGCTCTTTGAGTTGTATATCTCTTGACATTTATTTTAGGATTATAGATTTTAGATTTAGGATTTCAAAATGGCGAAATACTATTATCCAATCAAAATTATTTTCGCAAAGATAGTAAGTTGGAATTTGACATGGCACAATCGTTTATGGATAATTCTTTTATCTTTGCTCTTTATCATTTTCACATGAGTTATTTAGATGTTTTTCTCGGAGGATTATTAATTTATGGATTTGTTCGTGGTTTTTGGAATGGTTTTTTCATAGAATTGGCCTCTTTTGTTTCGCTATTAGTAGGAATTTATGTTGCGATAAAATTCTCGTATATAGTTAAATCAATTGTGGGAAGTCATGTTACATGGAACCCTAAAACCATTCAAATTGTAGCTTTTATAATTACCTTTATTTTGATAGTAATTGGAATTTCTTTTTTGGCAAAATCCTTAACAAAGATGGCTAATCTAGCTAGTTTGGGGATTGTAAATAAAGTAATGGGAAGTGTATTCGGACTATTAAAAATGATATTAATGTTGAGTGTGCTGTTGAGTTTATTTCAAAAAATTAATTTTGATTACATTATTACAAATAAATCGACCATCGATAATTCCTATTTTTTCAATCCGATAAAGAAAACAGCTGAAATAATTTACCCTTCAATTGAAGAGTGGTATAAGGTAATTAAGTTAAAATCATAACAATAACTTACTTCAATCTTTTTATTGCGCTTTTCTCTATCCAACCTTCATTACCATCGGTAAGTTGAATTTTGTTCCAATTGTCTAGTGTTTCCATTACATAAACCTTGGTTCCTTCGTGCAACAAGAAAGAATCAGCAGCGCCAACTTTAGGTTCGCTTTTCACCGATACTACTTCAGAAAATACAATCGCAGGTTGGTCGTTATTGAATTGATTTTTCTCAAAAATAGCGGAAGAAACACTTATTAATAATAGCAGCATTACTCCAAACATTCCTAAGAAAAACAATCTTTTGGAAATGGTGATTTGCGAGAAATAATACCCTATAAAAAACAAAAAGAATACAATTGACAAACCAACGGTTATTCCACCCCAAGTGTTGTAATGAAAGCTATTGGTAAAATCTTGAATTACCTTATTAAATCCAACTTTTGGAACTTCTTTGATATCGTCAATTTGAAGTTTTTGTGCAAATTTTAGGTTGTTTTGAATTTCAGCATCGTCAGGATTTTGCAATAATGCTTTTTCGTAATTGTAAATTGATGGCGCCACTTTATTCAATTTATAGTAGCAATTTCCTAGGTTAAAGTACAATTCAGCAGATTGTTTTTTAGCAGATAATTCGCTTTCGTATGCGCTAATTGCTTCTTGGTATTTTCCTTTTTGATACAATGAATTCCCATTTTCAAAGCCCTTTTGAGCAAAGAAAACGTGTGATGTTAATAATAGGATATATAATAAGTTTTTCATTTTATTTACTAAACAATTTGTTTTTCTAATTCTGAAATAATAGTCACCGCTTTGTCATAATCCTCTTGAATTGCGGCACTTGTTGAAGGGGCATATCTAGCAAATTCACAATTTTCTGTTAGATTGATAAACGCTGATATAGATTCCGGATTGGCTTTTCTTTCCAATAATATTTCACTGATTTTTTCTTTACTCATTTCTGAAGTTTCAATGTTTATTTTGGCCTTTAAGAAATTATGCATTGCTTTTTCCAAAGCAATATAAAATGGTTCTTTGTTTCCAATTTCTTTTTGTGCTTCCGATAAATATTTCTTAGCCAATTTATTAGATAATTTTATTTTATTCCCTGCAATATCTCCATCAATTGCTTCTTTTTTCTTCTTGAATATCACTATTACTGGAATACATAGAAAGGGCAAAAGGGCTAATAAATAATACCAGGTCGAACCATAAAAATCGCTTTGACGCATAGATGTCAGCTCCGTTTTCAATTTAATAAATTTAAATTGGGCCGAGCTTAATACTTCTTTTTTTGAATTGGTTGTTGCAGCAAGAGAACTATTTGAAACGTTAGGACCTTCCAAAACATTAATCATAATTTCAGGGGAGGTAATCGTTTTATAACTTTGAGACCCCAAATCAAAATAGGTAAAAGACATCGGTTTTATTGGGTATTTTCCTTTGTATTGAGGAATAATAGCATATTTATCTGAAATTTTTCCTGTCATTCCTGAAAGCGGAGTGGTAACTTGTTCGCCGTGCACTGGGTCATACATTTCTAAAGCCGTTGGGACGATTGGTTTTGGTAAAGTAAATAATTTTAAGTTTCCTGTTCCTGAAACACTCACATCCAAATCTAAGCTTTCCCCAGATTTAATATTTGTTTTTGAAGGAATCACTTTAAACGCGAATCGACCCACAGCCCCAGAAAAATCTGCTGGTTTTCCAGCTTCTGGAAGTGCTTTAACGTTAATGGTTTTTGCTCCTGCAGAAACCCGTTTGTGGTCTTCAACTAAAAGTACTTGTCCAAATATATTTCTACGGTTGGAAGGCAACTGAACATCCACATCTAATGATAATGGTTCAATGACTAATTTTCCTGATTTTTGAGGATACAATACGGTTTTTCTAAGGGTTACAAATCGGTATTTTTCACCCTTATATCTTCCTTCTTCTGCAACTAGTTGTTTGATATCAATATTCTGACTCCAGAAATCATTGTATTTTGGTTTGTCTAATTCTCTCCAATTGGTAATTCCAATATTATAGCTAAAATAGATTTTATAAACTACCGTAATTGGTTCATTTAAATAGGGATTCGTTTTTGAAATTTCTGCTACTAAATGTAACGACTGGTCTGCAGTTACCTGTGTGTCATTTGGATCTCTAGGTTGCTCAACAGCAGCTGTAACAGTAATTTTAATGGGTGAAGTTTTATAAATTTGGCCTCGAATATCAATAGAAGCTTGACGAATTACCAACGTCCCTTTTTGCATAGGCAATAAGAAATAGGAATACGTTTTGTTAAATGAGCTTTTACCATTTATCCAAGATTGACTCACTTGTTGGCTTGGTCCAGCAACAATTTTAAACCCTTCAAAATTGGGAGGGGTAAAGTTATCACCGTCGTCATTCATCGTGAAATCTATACGAAGTCTTTCGTTTAATCCAAGAGTTTGTTTGCTGACTTTAGCCTCAAATTGTACTTGAGCTATCATCGCTTGAAAACTTAAGAATAATAGAATTATATATCTTTTCATTACTTGTTAATCGTTGAAATGTTTAATCGTTATATGTTTTTGTTTAATCGTTAAAAATATTTTTGACAAATAAACGATTAAACGGTTAACCGGTTAAATTTTACCAATCTTTCTCTGTTTGAATTGGTTTGCCCTTCACTTTTTTAGCATTTACTTTATCTTGAATTTTCTTTTCTTCATTGTTTACAGCGTCTAATAAATTTTGTACCCGTTCTTTTTGTATTCCTCCAGGTTTAGGTTTTGGCTGACCGTCTTGATTGTTTTTTTGGTCGTTTTTATCTTTTTGATCCCCGTCCTTTTTATCGTCTTTTTTCTTGTCCTCCTTTTTGTCTTTTTTATCGTCTTTCTTTTTATCCTTTTTCTTATCCTTCTTATCTTTATTATCGTCCTTCTTAGGTGGATTATTTTTCAGCATTTTTTTTGCTAAGGCAAAATTATACCTCGTTTCTTCATCATTTGGATTATTTCGCAAGGCGTTTTTATAGGCTTCAACAGCTGCAGAATAATTTTTTTCTTTCATATAAATATTCCCAGAATTATGAAATGCCTTGTGCTTTTCAGGTCTAACTGTAGAATTTTTTATAGCATTTTCATAAGAGAATAAGGCCTCTGTGTTATTGTTTTGTTTGTAAATAGCATTTCCTAAATTATAGGCGGAAATAGATTTTTTAGGATTATTAGAAAGTGAAATTCGATATTCAGCTTCAGCTTCAGCATATTTTTTTTCCGCGAATTCATCATTTGCTTTAGGCAAATGAAAATCCTTTTCTTGAGCTAAAATTGCAAAAGAAAACAAGATAAAACTATATAGTATTAATTTTTTCATTATGCTTTTTCATTAAATAAATTCAACTTTTTCAACCATTCCGTTTTTTTCTCTAAAAAGAAAACATCTAAAAATAAAAGAAAAAATGCCATTCCTAAAAACCATTGGAACTGCGAATTGTAATCGGTGAATTGCTGTGCTTCAAACTCGTTTTTTTCAATATTATCCAAGGCCTTTTTAATATATTCTAACACTTCTTTGGTGTTATTTCCATTAATATAACCGCCTTTAGTGTTTTTTGAAATCACTTTTAAACTTTCCTCATTTAATTTTGTGACCACAACTTCATTATTTTGATCTCTTTTAAAACTGATCACCCTGCCATTTTCTTTTAATGGAATTGGACCGCCTTTTGGAGTTCCTAGGCCTATTGTAATGATCTTTAACCCTAATTTATTAGCTTCTTCAGCGGCATCATTGGAACCTTCAGAATGGTCTTCACCATCTGAAATTAAGATTAATAATTTGCTTGTTTTTTTATCATCATCAAAATAAGTAGAGGATAATTTTATTGCTTCATCCAATGAGGTCCCTTGTGAAGAAACCATAGATGGATTCATGCTTTGTAAAAACATTTTTGCTACTCCATAATCGGTTGTGATCGGTAAAACCGGAAAAGCGCTACCAGCGTAGGCTACAATTCCAATTCTATCGCCCACTAATTGATTGATAATTTGTGAAACTATTTGCTTGCTTTTTTCTAATCTACTTGGAGCAACATCTTCGCAAAGCATACTTTTTGAAACGTCAACGGCAAATACTATATCAATTCCTTCTCGCTTAACGGTCTCTGATTTTGTTCCAATTTTTGGATTAACCAAACCAATAACCAAGCAAGCAAAAGCGAGTGTTAAAACAACAAACTTAAGCCCAGTTTTAAATCCAGAACTCTCAGGACTCAATTTTTTTATCATTTCTAAATCACCAAATTCTTCTTGTTTTTTTCTTTTCCAATACAAATTGAATAGAAATACCACAACCAAAATGGGAATGATAAATAATAAAGGCAAATATTTTTTTTCGTCTAATTCGTACATATATTTTTCTTAAACACCAATTTCTTTATGATATCAAATTATATAAAACTTCTAAAAAGAGTGTTTCGTAATCCTAATTCTAACAATAATAATAACCCGGCAAAAATGGCAAAAGGTCTGAATTTTTCATCGTAATCATAGAATTTTAACTCCTGAATTTCAGTTGTTTCTAATTTGTTAATTTCATTATAAATCGATTCTAACTTTTGATTACTGTAAGCGCGGAAATATTTCCCGCCTGTATTTTTTGCGATTGATCGAAGTAACGCTTCGTCAATTTCAACTTTCATCATTCTAAATAAAAACTGCCCGTTTGGTGCAATTGCATAAGGGAAATCAGCCATTCCATTAGATCCAATTCCAATTGTATAGACTTTAATTCCATATTGTTGTGCAATATCAGAAGCCGTTTGAGGCTCAATAAAACCTGCGTTATTCACCCCATCTGTCATTAAGATTACAATCTTGCTTTTCGCTTTGCTGTCTTTTAATCGGTTAATTGCCGTGGTTAAACCCATTCCAATTCCTGTTCCATCTTGAAGTACATTATCGTATTTTATGCTTCTAATGGCATCCATAACTACTGCTTTGTCACTTGTAACCGGAGATTTTGTATAGGCTTCAGACGCATAAACTACTAATCCTATTCGGTCATTTGGTCTTCCTTTCACAAAATTTTCTGCTACCACTTTCAAAGCCTCCATTCTATTTGGCTTGAAATCTTTTGCTAACATACTTCCTGAAACGTCTACAGACATTACAATGTCAATTCCTTTGGTCGTTTTGGTTTTACTACTCACATCCACAGTTCTAGGGCGAGCCATCGCAATGATTAAAGAGCTTAAAGCCAGTATTCGAAACACAAATAGCAACGGTTTTAATTTGCTTAAAACAGATTTCGTATTTTTAAAACCCTTTAATGAACTTATTTTTAAAGTAGCCGTTTGTTCCTTTCCTTTCCAAATTTGCCATGCAATAACAACTGGAATTAATAGAAAAAGCCAAAAAAATTCGGGATTTAGAAAAGTCATCTTATTCATTGTTTTCTCCTTTTTTAAATTCAACTGAATTCATCACTTTTTCTGAAATTTGTTCCGCGTATTTATCCCCTTCTTCATGGAATAAAATCACTTGTTGGTAACCGCCATTTTCTTTAAATAAGAGTATTTCAAAGTACAACTTAACACTGCTTTTATTGACAGGATCGAGTAACGACATTGTTCCAAAACCTTTTAAACCAGAAACGCCCATTTTTGTTTGGAATTCCTCTTGTTTTAGTAAAACATTTTGTCCTCCAAACTTATCTATTACTTCTTCTAAACCTTTTTGGAGGTCGTAATCTAATTCTTGTTTTGGTGTCGCTGTTGCTAATGCGATGTAGAAATTACTTTGCAAACTTCCGTAGGTAAACACACTTGCTTCCTTTAACATTTTCTTGACTTCCGCTGGAAATAGGTTGGATGTGTCTTTTCTTGTAAGGACTTTAGGAGTTTCAATATACACTTTTGGGTTACCATATTCGCTCGAAACCCATTGCCCTTCAACTAAATCTTTCGTTGGGCTTCCAATAATTTGGTCTTTAACGTAATCAAAACCTTTGGTTGAAACCAATAAAATAAATAAGACTAATAAAGTACCAACTAAGAATCCAACCACGTTTAATATTCGGGTTCTTTTCTCTTTCTTCAATTTTTGCAAACGGCGCATTTCGTCCCATTCTGATGCGTCTTCTTCGGGTTCAACTTCGATTGGTATGGATTTATCCAATGTTAGAATTGCTTTTTCAATCTTATTTTTGTCTTCGGCAATTTCAAAATCTACCGGTCTAGATTTAGCAAATTTCACTAAATCTGCTTGTTTTAATACGCGCTCAAGATTTTCAAGCGTATCAGTAGAAACCATCATTTTCTTTTTAATAGATGCCGCCCTAAGCGCAATAATCAGCTCGGAAGTAGTGCTTTCCATAGCAGGAATTTCGATTGCTTCTTCAATATAATTTCTAGCAATATCTGTCAATTCACTGTAATATTCCTTAACTGCACCCTTTTGCCAAAGCTCCTTTTTTTCTAAGTTTTTAAGTAAAATAGTTGCTCTTTCAATAGGGCTTTTTAGTTCTTCTACTTCTTCAACTTGTTTGTTTTTATATTTTTTAATCAACCAATAGGTCAAGGTGCCAAGTACTAAAATCAATAATAGGATTAAAAAATATTTCCAAAAATTACTCAATTGAAATTCTGATTCTGCAATTGGTTTGATATCAAATAATTTTTGCTTTAGAGTATCGACTTTAACATCAGCAACTTCTACTAAAATAGAATCGGTAGCAAATGCTTTATTGTTAATTAGAATTTTTAAACTCGGAATTACATATTTACCTGAGTCAAATTGGGTCACCCCATATTTTTTAATCAGTTCATATCTAGCTCCATTTTTAATAGTATCCACTACATAGGAACGGATCACTTCCATTTTTCCAAAGCTTTTTAAAGTGGGAAAAACCACCTTAGATGCAGTGTCAACCGTTGTTTTATAGGTCAAATTGAATTGCGCCCCGATTTTATTTTTCTTAACGTCTATTTTAGTTTCCACTTGCTTTTGAGCAAATAGAGACATAGAAATTAATAAGAAAAGTAGGTAATATTTAACTTTCATTGTTTTTATCGCGACTTAAAATAACTTAATAATTTGGTTACGTAACTTTCATCAACCCTAGTATTTACTACCCCGGAACCAGATTTTCTAAAGGTTTCAATAAAATAATTGACTTTGTTTTGGTATTCTTTTTCGTATTCCAAACGAATGGTTTTTGAACCCGTATTCACTAATTGTGTTTCACCCGTTTCTGCATCTAACATTGGGACCATCCCTAAATTAGGCAATTTTTCCTCTCGAATATCAAATACTCGAATACCTGTAATATCATGTTTTTTAGAAGCAATTTTTAAAGTATGTTCGTATTCATCCGACATAAAATCAGAAATTAAAAATACAATTGCTTTCTTTTTTTGCGTACCAGATAAAAATTTCAAAGCTTGTGAAATATCTGTTTTATTGCTTTTAGGCTCAAATTCTATCAACTCACGAATTATTCTTAACACGTGTGATTTTCCTTTTTTTGGAGGGATATACAATTCTATTTGATCTGAAAATAAAATCAAACCTATTTTATCATTATTCTGTGTAGCTGAAAAAGCCATAGTAGCAGCTATTTCTGTAACTATATCTTTCTTAAATTGGTTTTTAGAACCAAAACTCTCTGACCCAGAAATATCAACCATTAACATCATGGTTAATTCGCGTTCTTCTTCAAAAACCTTAACGTGGGCTTCATTATATCTTGCGGTAACGTTCCAATCTATAGCACGAATATCATCACCATATTGATATTGACGAACCTCAGAAAATGTCATCCCTCGTCCTTTAAAAGACGTATGATATTCACCTGAAAAGATATGATCACTCAATCTTCGGGTTTTAATTTCTATTTTACGTACTTTTTTTAATAGTTCTTTGGTGTCCATTTCATTTAGCTTTCAGCAAATAGCCATTACTTTTTAGCCTTCAGAATTACTCTAAATGCTTACTGTTTATGGCTTACCGCTGATTTAAGGTACTTCTATTTCATTTACGATTTTGTTGATGATATCAACAGAGGTAATATTTTCTGCTTCCGCTTCGTAGGTAATTCCAATTCTATGACGCAATACATCATGAACCACGGCACGAACATCCTCAGGAATCACATAACCTCTACGTTTGATAAAAGCATAACATTTAGCAGCATTTGCTAAATTGATACTTCCACGAGGGGAAGATCCAAAACTGATTAATGGTTTTAAATCAGCCAATTTATATTGTTCAGGGAAACGAGTTGCAAAAATGATATCTAGGATATATTTTTCGATTTTCTCATCCATGTATACTTCGCGAACCGCTTCTTGTGCACGTATGATTTGTTCTACGGTAACTACTGCATTCACTTTTTCATAAGCTCCTTTTAAATTTTGACGAATGACTAATCTTTCGTCTTCCATTTTAGGATAATCAATAACTGTTTTAAGCATAAAACGGTCTACTTGCGCTTCTGGAAGTTGGTATGTCCCTTCTTGTTCAATAGGGTTTTGGGTAGCCAATACTAAAAATGGTTTTTCCAATTTAAAGGTGGTATCTCCAATAGTAACTTGCTTTTCCTGCATGGCTTCTAGTAATGCCGATTGCACTTTTGCAGGCGCACGATTGATCTCATCTGCCAAGACGAAATTAGCGAAAATGGGTCCTTTTTTTATTGAAAATTCATTTTGTTTAATGTTATAAATCATAGTTCCTACAACATCTGCAGGCAATAAATCAGGGGTAAATTGAATTCTACTAAACGAACCTTGAACGGCTTGTGATAGCGTATTAATAGCCAAAGTTTTTGCCAATCCAGGAACCCCTTCTAATAAAATATGCCCTTGCCCTAGAAGGCCAATTAATAATCTTTCAATCATGTGCTTCTGACCCACAATTACTTTGTTCATTTCCATAGTAAGAAGGTCTATAAAAGCACTTTCTTTTTCAATTTTTTCATTTATAGCTCTAATGTCTAAAGTCGAAGTATTTTCTTCCATTTTACTGATTTTAATAGTGTAAATTTTAACATTTAAATTTGAGAGTGCAAATTGAATTTTTTTTTAGAAGTACGATGTTAAAAAATGGTTAAAACTTCTATAAAACAATTGCTTTTAAGGCTGAATTGTGATTTTCTTTTTATAATTTTAAGAACTTAATGAAAAATACCTAATTACCATTCCAATTCATTTAACATTTAAACACTAAAACCTTGAAAAAAAATAAGTTATCGCCAATTATTGCTGGAACTATGAATTGGGGCGTTTGGGATAAAAATCTTAGTACCTCCGAAATGGAAAGTACTATAAACATTTGTCTTGAAAATAAAATAACTACCTTTGATCACGCGGACATTTATGGTTCTTATACCACAGAAGCTGCATTCGGAAAGGCATTTGCTTCAAGCAAAATCAGTAGAGATTCCTTGCAATTTATTTCAAAATGTGGAATTCAATATGTTTCAGAAAACAGAAATAATGCAATAAAGCATTACGATTACTCTAAAGATTACATCGTTTGGTCGGTTGAAAATTCTTTAAAAAATCTACAAACAGATTACTTAGATGTTCTTTTATTGCACCGCCCAAGTCCCTTAATGCAGGCCGATGAAATAGCTGAGGCGGTAACTAAATTAAAATCGGAAGGTAAAATAATAGCTTTTGGAGTATCCAATTTTACCGCTTCACAAACAGAATTAATACGTCAAAAAACAGAAATTAGCTACAATCAAATTCAGTTTTCAGCAACTAATTTTGAACCGATGTTAGACGGGAGTTTAGATTATATGCAAATAAATAAAAT
>CANHHG010000040.1 GCA_947460615.1 Bacteroidota bacterium | reverse complement strand
TCAAATGCTGGTGGAGTAGCAACTTCAGGATTAGAGATGTCTCAAAACTCATTGAGATTAAGTTGGACAGCAGAAGAAGTTGACGAGCGTTTGAAAAAAATCATGCTTGACATCCACGCTTCATGTGTTAAATACGGTAAAGATGCAACGGGATACGTAGATTACGTAAAAGGAGCAAATATTGCTGGATTTGTTAAAGTTGCTGACGCAATGTTGGCACAAGGGGTAGTATAAAACCAACCACTATAGTAATTAAATGCCTCGCAATTTGTGGGGCATTTTTTTGTTTGTATATGAAATCGATAATAATTCCGTTTTATAGTATATTTGTGTCAATAACAGTATTACCATGAAATCCCGAATAGCATTACTTATTGCTTTATTTTTAATTCAAATTGGCTATTCTCAAAACAGCCAATTTTGGAAGGGCTATTTCTCCTATAAAGAAATAAAAGACATTTCCCAATCACCAACTGTTTTTTATGCAGCTGCAGAAAATGCCTTGTTTTCTAAAGATCTTACAACGAATTCACTAAAAACAACCAATACTATCGATGGACTTTCTGGGCAAACGATTACTTCCATGTACCATAGTATAGCCTTTAATAAAACAGTAATCGGATATAAAAATGGGTTAATAATTATTGTCAATGATTCTGATGGGACGATGTTAAATGTAGTTGATATTATTACTAATGGGGTCAATCAAAATTTAAAAAGAATCAATCATTTCATGGAATATAACGGTATTCTTTACCTATCCACTGATTTTGGAATTATTCAATATAATTTAGCAACTTCTGGTTTTGGCGACACCTTTAGAATAGGTGATTTAGGTGCAGAAATTAAAGTCTCCCAAACGGCAATAAGCAATGGGGTAATATATGCGGCTACTTCAATAGGTATAAAAAGCGCCAATATAATTAACCCCAATTTGAACGATTATAATCAATGGACTCAGTTAATTGCTGGCGGATTCTCAGGGGTTGAGACTTTCGGTTCTAATGTAGTTGCCTCATCAAATTGGGGACAACTTTTTAAGCTAAATGGATCTGGATTTACGTCTTTTTCAACTCTTCCTTTGGTTGCGAATGACTTGAGAGCAAGTGGTGATTATTTAATAGTTTCAACACAAACTAGTGTTTATGTTTACAGCCAGAATTTGAGTTTGATGTTTCAAATTAATAATAATCAAATTCCTAATATTTCTGCTAAATTTACTTGTGCCACCATAATTGATAATTTACTGTACTTAGGCACTTTAGAGGATGGTGTTATTACTACAACTATTCAGAATCCAACCATTTTTTCATTTTTAAGTCCCGATGGACCTTCACGAAATGCCCTTTTTGCGATTAATGCTTCTACAAATAATGTATGGGCTGTTTATGGAGGATATTCTTCAGATTATAATCCATATACCTATGATTACAATGGATTAAATACTTATGGATTTAGTAAATATACCGAAAATGGATGGCAAAACACTCCTTATTCTGCCGTATTGGGAGCGAAAGCACTTTCTAAAATTACAGTGAATCCAAATAATAGTAATCTAGTATATCTAAGTTCTTTTTTCTCGGGCTTGTTAAAAGTTGAAAATGATATTCCTACCATTTTATATGATGAAAGCAACAGTTCGTTAGAATCATTAGTGTTAACTCCTCCAAATCCAAATTATAAAGATTTACGTATTAATGGTGCCGCATTTGACAAATCTGGGAATTTATGGATCGGAAATGGTTGGTCTAAAAATGGTTTAAAGAAACTTTCAACTCAAGGTGCTTGGTCAAGTGTAAATATAGAGCCTATTTCTCAAAGGTATTATGAAAATAGTTATGGAGAAGTGGTAGTGGATAAAAATGGGACTAAATGGATGGCTTCAAGTTATGATGGCGTTATTGCCTACAATGACACGGGTAACCTATTTAAGAAAATTTCTCTTGGTGCGGAATCAGGTAATTTACCAGTAGTAGATGCTAGAGTTGTTGCTATAGATAATAGAAATCAACTTTGGATAGGAACTACAAGTGGTTTAAGAGTACTTCCAAGTGTGGACCGGTTTTTAACAGACGATCAATTAAACTCAAATTCCATTATTATTTTAGAAAATGGATTGGCGCAAGAATTATTATATGAACAATTTATCACCGATATTGTGGTGGATGGGGCTAATAATAAATGGGTAGGAACAGCTGATTCAGGAGTCTTCCAATTCTCCTCGGATGGACAGCAAACTCTGAGACGTTTTACAAGTAGTAATTCCCCTTTACCAAGTAATGCAATTAATGATATTGATATTAATCCTACCTCAGGAGAAGTTTTTTTTGCTACAGATAAGGGTATGGTTTCCTATAAAGGAACTTCAACCACAGCAAGTTCCGATTTAAGTAATGTAAATGTGTACCCAAATCCGGTTCGACCAGAATTTGAAGGAACTGTTAAGGTTAGTGGTTTATCCAATAAATGTAATGTTAAAATCACCGACATTGAAGGTAATTTGGTTTATGAAACCATTTCCCAAGGAGGTACAATAGAGTGGGATACTAAAGCTTTTGGGAAGTACAATGTGGCCTCCGGGGTTTATATGATATTTATTTCTTCACAAGATGCAATGGACACCACTGTAAAAAAGGTGATGATAATTAGATAATTTATTTTGATTTTCGAAGGAATTAAAGATCTTCTATAAACAAATAGTAAAATAAAAAATGGTAGTAAAAACCAGAGCGATTGTAATTTCATCTATAAAATACCAAGAAAAAAGCTTAATTGTAAAGTGCTTCACTCTTTCCGATGGCCTTAAATCTTATTTTGTTCGTGATGCTTTTTCATCTAGAAAATCAAATCAAAAAATCGCTTACTTTCAACCTTTTTCTTTATTAGAAATTGAGGCAGTACATAAAAATAAAGGAACACTTGAAAATTTTAAAGAAATTAAACTCGCTTTTCCCTTTCAAACTATTCATAGTGATGTAGTTAAAAGTACGATTGTACTATTTTTATCAGAAATGATGCATTATTCTATACACGAAGAAGAAGAAAACGAGGCGCTTTTCACCTACCTTGAAACTTCATTATTATGGCTTGATGCCCATAAAGAGATGGCTAATTTCCATCTTATTTTTTTAATGGAAGCAACAAAATATTTGGGGTTTTATCCAGATATTTCCGAAATCGATCTGCCTTTTTTTGAAATGAAAGAAGGTAATTTTTCGCATTTTAGTGCTGTAAGTTCCTTGTCAGAGCACGAAACATTACTTTTTAAAAAATTAATTAATCTGAAATTGGAAAGTGATGCTAAAACATTTCATGTTATAGAAAGACAGCTACTATTAAAAATTTTAATTGATTATTATAGCTATCATTTGGAAGGATTCAGAAGGCCCAGATCGGTAGAAGTATTGAAGGAGGTTTTTTCTTGATTACGGTTTTACAATCAATACAGAAGGGATATCACTCAGCCAATCACTTTGAGAATCTACTAGTTTTTTCCAACTTTCCAAACTAATAATCATTAAATCATGCTGGTTTAAAAATTCTTTTTCAATTACTTTATTGGATAACAAACTCATGTTACTTGGATAGTTATTTTCTAAAGAATCCACAGCATTCTCAATAATAAAGTTATTTTTTATTTGACCATTACAATCTAAAACAACAATTTTCGAATCGTTATTGTAAATTAATTTTTGCGCGTAATCCAATAAAAAACCGTCTTCAGCACTAAATATGGGAACAAAAACTTGATTTACAGTTTGCAAATCTTTGTTGATTAAAATCCCAAGCGGCATTTTAGTTTTTGATATTATTTGTCTTGTTCTTTCATCAAAGGGTGAGTTTTCAAAAAGCCCTTCTTTGCCCGTAAATTTATCAATTAGACGATCAGGATTTATAATTCTGGTAGTAAATCCTAAAACTTTACCTAAAAGAGTACCTTCAAAAATAGACTTTCCTAATCCAACAAGAAGTAAGTCGTATTCGCCTTGGTTTGCAATTTCTACAATATCAGTTTCTACGTCAACTGTAGTTTTGAAAACGGTAGTAATTTGTTGGTCTAATATTTTTGATTCATTCAAAATCGGAAGGAAACTATCCGTTTCATATTCTTCCATATTATTAACGTGCATTTCATCACTTAATACCAAATGCATGGCAGTTATGTTTACATTGTCTTTTTGTTTTTTAACCAAACTACTCGCCAAACGCAGTAATGATTTTCCTTTCTCATTATTTCCAAAGAACAATAAAATTTTGAATTTACTCTTATTATTGATTTCCTCAGGAACCAATTTAATTTTTGATTTAAATGCCCAATTAATAATATCCAAAGCAGGTCCTGTCATAAATGTGGTAACTAGCGCCATAATTACCATCATGGTAAAAACTTGGGGTGTCAGTACTTTTAAATCCAAACCAATGTTTAAAACTACCAATTCCATTAAACCTCTAGTATTCATTAATGCACCTATTGTAAGACTGTCTTTCCAACTTTGACCTACAAATTTAGCGGCCAAAGCACTTCCAAAGAATTTACCAACTACCGCTACTAATATGATGAAACCGGTAACTTGCCACATATATGGATCATTAATTAACCCAATTTGTGTTCTTAAACCCGTGAATACGAAAAATAGTGGTAATAATAATATTACCGAAACATCTTCGACTTTTTCAATAAATATACTTCTAAATTTTGAAATATCAGGCATGATAACACCCGTCATAAAGGCCCCAAACAAGGCATGAATTCCAATTATGTTAGTTGCATAAGAAGATAGAATTAGGGTTAGAAAAAATATAGCAACAACTGGTTTACTTAAGTTTTCACTTTTTGAATATAAATCTCCTACTTTTTTTAAGAATGGTTTTACAATAAAAAGCATTATAAGAACATATAAAATAGAAAGCCCAATTACATATAAAGCACTTTCAAATGCACCGGCTTTTACAATTGCTATTACCACCGCAAGTAAGCACCAAGCCGTGATGTCATCTGCAGCAGCACAAGTAATTACTATGGCGCCTAATCTGGTTTTATGAATGCCTCGTTCTTGAACAATTCTTGCTAAAACTGGAAACGCAGTGATACTCATGGCAATTCCCATAAACAAGCTGAAAGATAAAAATGGAATTCCTTCAGGAGCAAAAGTTTTATAGACATAAAATGCGAGTCCGATTCCTAATGCAAATGGAATTACAATACTGGCGTGGCTTATTACCACTGCCTCATTGGCCTTGTTTTTTAGCACTTTTAAATCCAATTCCATCCCTATAACAAACATGAAAAGGATTAAACCAATTTGACTCAAGAACGATAAATTTCCAAGTGATTGAACCGGGAATAGTACCATGGAAAATTCTGGAAAATACAATCCAAGTAAAGAAGGTCCTAAAAATATACCGGCTATTATTTCCCCGATTACGGAAGGCTGCCCAATTTTTCTGAAAATCCAGCCAAAAAAACGAGCAACTATAATTATGGTGATAATCTGTGCTAACAAAATCGCTAATGGATCTTGAAAATTTTCATACATTGAACTTATAAATTCATTCCAATGATCAGAGGGAATTAAGACGGTAGAAGCTGTTTTTACGGTTTCTAAAAACTTACCTTTTGATATAATCCAATAAATTAATGCAGTGAAACCACCCGTTACGATTAGATAAAAGAAAGTGTTTTTTATGTTTTTCATATAAGTAAAAACTTATTGTATCTACAGAGATTCAAAAATCAAATATAAGAATTAATGTTATTCATAATTCATTACACAAATTTAAAATTGACATTTTATTTATTAACGAATTTTTAATCAAATAATTATAGGTTTCACTTTAATTTTTATAGGTTTTAATTACCTTTGCTCGCGATAATATCGATTATGAAAAAGAAATTAAAAGTTGGTTTTTGGGAATACATCGCCCGTTTGATTCTAACTTACAGAATTACCATTTTAATTGCAATTACTGCGATTACAATCTTTCTTGGTTTCCAATGGAAAAACCTAAGTATGACTTACACCGAAGCAAATTTGCTTCCTAAAAAACATATTGTTAATCAACAATACGATGATTTTTTATCAAAATTTGGAGAAGAAGGTAACTTAATTGTTATTGGATTTAAAGACCCCAATTTTTTTACCCCAACGGCCTTTAAAGAATGGAATGAGTTGATGTCGGCGCTGAAATTATCGAAAAGTGTCGAATTGGTAGTTTCAATTAGTGATCTAAAAAAACTTCAAAAAGACACTCTTGCTCAAAAATTTGAGTTGGTTCCATTAATTGAGCAGGATCAGAAAATAAATCAAGACTATTTAAATAATGTTAAAACAGAGCTTTTTAATAATTTACCTTTTTATGAAGGACTTTTATTTAATAAAAAATCTGGGAGTATTCGATCGGCGATTTACCTGAAAAAAGAAATTGTAAACACCGCAGAAAGAAAAACATTTATTATTGAAACACTTTTGCCAAAAATTGAAAAGTTTGAAAAAAATACCGGAATAGACCTTCGCGTTTCAGGAATGCCATACATTAGAACCATTAATGCTGAAAACATGAAGGGTGAAATTGGTTTATTTATTGGAGCCGCTTTACTGATAACCTCTCTCATTTTCTTCTTCTTTTTCCGTTCCTACAGAGCAACATTTATTTCCATTTGTATACTTCTTTTTGGGGTAATGTGGTCCTTCGGAACCTTAGGATTGTTTCATTATAAAATAACAATTCTAACGGCTATTATTCCACCTTTAATTATTGTAATTGGAATTACAAACTGTATATTTCTAATTAACAAATACCAGCAAGAAATAAAATTACATCAAAATCAGGCCAAAGCGTTGCAAAGGGTGATTTCTAAAATTGGCGTTTCTACATTAATGACCAATCTTACTACAGCTGCAGGTTTTGCAACCTTCATGATAACAGGAAACGAACTCTTATATGAGTTTGGTTTGGTCACTTCAATTAATGTGATTACAGTTTATTTACTTACCCTTTTAATTGTGCCAATTATGTATAGCTTTATGTCTATGCCAAAGGAGAAGCACCTTTATCATTTAAGTAAGAACTACTTATCATCTGTTTTAGGTTGGGTTGAAAAAGTAGTTAAAACTAAACGTACAGCTATTTATACGGTATATATATTATTACTTGTATTTAGCGTGGTAGGGGTAATGCAAATGAAAGTTTCGGGAAGTTTGATTGGCGAAATGCCAAAAAGCGCCTCGTTTTTTAAAGATATTTTATTCTACGAAAAAGAATTCAATGGGGTGATGCCACTTGAAATAATGATTGACACCAAACGTAAAAAAGGGGTTATGAAATTATCGACCATGAAAAAAATGGACGAATTACAAAAAACAATCGAACAAATTCCTGAGCTTTCAAAGCCTGTTTCTGTGGTAAATTTGGTTAAATATTCGAAGCAAGCCTTCTACAATGGAAATCCAGAATATTATGAATTACCCACTTCGCAAGAGCAAGTATTTATTTTATCCTATGCTAAAAATGCTACGAAAAATACTAAAGAAAACTTGATGAAAAGTTATGTTGATTCAACGGGCCAATACGCTAGAATTACTACTTATATGAAGGATATTGGAACTAAAGATATGGCTATAATAGAGGGTAAATTAAGAACAAAAATTGATGCTATTTTTCCTAAAGACCGCTACGAAGTTACTTTAACAGGGAAAGCATTAGTGTTTCAAAAAGGAACCTCGTATCTGATTAATAATTTAATTGAGTCATTGATATTTGCCATTTTCTTGATTGCAGGACTTATGGCATACATGTTCCGCTCGGCTAAAATGATATTGGTATCGGTGATTACTAATATTTTGCCTCTTTGTATCACATCAGGATTAATGGGTTATTTGGGAATACCATTAAAGCCGTCTACTATTTTAGTTTTTAGTATTGCTTTCGGAATTTCTGTAGACAATGCTATTCAGTTCATGGCAAAATACCGTCACGACTTAAAAATGAATGACGGTAAAATAAAAAAATCGGTGTTTAGTGCTTTACAAGAAACGGGAGTGAGTACCTTTTATACTTCTATTGTTTTGATTTTCGGATTTGCTATTTTTACACTATCCAGTTTTAGTGGAACGGTAGCACTTGGTGGTTTAATATCTTGCACCTTGCTTTTTGCAATGTTTGCCAATCTATTGGTTTTGCCAGCATTGGTATTAACATTTGAAAAAAAGAAAACGAAACAAGAAGAATAGTTACGACTTAATAATGTCTTCTATTATTTCCAAATGATGATTCGTGTGGATTTCTAGAAAACGAAGGGTCTCCTTTTTTTTCAATTTTCCAAAGTAAGGGTGTTCAAAAAAATGATTGATTGAAAGACTTTCTAATTCCTTTAAACTATTTCTAGTTTTATTTATATGCTCTTGTAGTGAGGCTAGGTCAATTGTTGTATTTGGAACAACAATTTGAGGTGCTTTAGCTTTCCCTCTTGGAATTTTACCTAGAATAAAAATAACCATTTTACTAAATTTGAACTTCCATTGGTACTCTTTTGGATTGGATCGTAAAATAACTTTTGTAATACCGTTGATAGTTAATAGGGAATGTTCAATATGCCAACCCACATTTGATTTTGAAATTGATCCATTTTCATTTTCAAAAAGCGGAATTCTAGATTCTAATTGATTAAGAAGTATTTCTAATTTTATCATCTTAGAATGAATTAAATAGTCTTTAATAGCCTAACTTAATAACTGCATGATCAAAGATGGATACAACCCAATGATCAAGTTCATCAGAATTGAAATAACAGCAACAGCATAAAATGCCAATGGTGTTGCCTCTTTTTCTTCTGCCGCGTCTTTCGTGTACATTGCCAAAATTAGTTTGAAATAGTAGCCAATACTGATAATTGAGTTGATTACAGCAGCAATAACTACAATTAAATAACCTGATTCAATCGTTTGGGTAAACAACATTAGCTTAGCGAAAAATCCACCAAAAATTGGAATTCCCGCCATCGATAATAAGGATGCAGTAAGAACTGCGGCTAATATTGGATTGGTTTTTCCTAAACCGTTAAAGTGAGAAATTTCTTCGTTTCCTTTGTCTTTGCATACATATAATAAAACGCTAAATGCTGCTATTCCGGATAGCGAATAAGCAGTGGCATAATACAGCAAACTTCCTGCAGCTGAAGTAGCGCTCAATAAAGTCATTAGCATAAACCCTGCATGTGAAATTCCAGAAAATGCCAACATCCGTTTTACATTAGATTGTTTTAATGCCATGATATTACCCACAGTCATTGAAGCAATTGAAATAACTACAATAACGATTTGAAATCCATATGTAATTTCAACATTCATTGCAGTTAGTAGCTTATACAATGCGGCCATTGCAACTACTTTTGCTAAGGTACTCATGGTAGCTGTTGTTAATGCAGGTGCTCCTTGATAAACATCTGGTGCCCAAAAGTGAAAAGGCACTGCTGCAATTTTGAATAACATTCCAATGGTTAACAATACTATTCCAATAAAGAACCAAGAAGGTAATTCAGCAGATTGTGAAAGTTCACTAATTTCTGTAATATCAAAGGTTCCCATGGCGCCATAAATTAAGCAAATTCCAAAAAGTAATATTCCAGAAGCAAAAGATCCCATTAGAAAATACTTTAATCCTGCTTCATTACTTTTAATATTCATTCGATCCGATGCTGCTAAAACATAAAGTGAAATAGATAGTATTTCAATTCCAAGGAAGAACATTGATAAATTACCAAAAGAAACCATGGCCACTGCCCCTGACAATAAGAATATTTTTATAGCTATATAATCGGAAATTTTGGTTTGGTGTTTTTCATAAAAATTATGACTTAACGTTACTAGGAAAATGGTTAAAACAATGAATAAACTCGAAAATGCAACCGAGAATTTATTGACTACAATCATATTATTATAGTAGGTTGCTGGTGAATTTAATTCGGAAAGTGTTAGTCCTAATATTCCCATTAATCCAAGAATTGTAAATGGAATAATTGCTTTTCTGAAATTCATGATTTCAAATAAAAGGCATAAAACACCTAATCCTATTATTACTATTAATGTATTCATTTTTTAAATTTTTGATTGTAAACTGAAAGCGTACTTTAGTTGTAAATCGTTATATTATTATTAATTTAATTTCTTAACCAAATCTGTTGATGCTTACCAATATCGATTCTAATGATGGTGTAATTAGTTCAATTATTGGCTTTGGATACAATCCAAAAAAGAATAAAACTGCTACTATTATCAATAGTGAAATTCCTTCGTTCAAAGTAATATCTGAAAATACTTTCGTATTTGTTTCTCCCAACATTGATGATTGAAACATTTTCAACATATAATAAGCACCTAAAATAATAGTTGTTCCACCAAATACGGCCAACCAAATATTAATTTGAGAGATGCTATAAAGCACTGTAAATTCTCCTACAAAGTTAAATGTTGGCGGAAGTGCCACTGAAGCTAAAACCAATATCATAAAAAAGGAAGTAAATTTTGGAGCCTGAGCACGAATTCCTCCTAGTTCTGTGATAGTATTTGTTTGGTATCTGCGGTTAATTATTTCGGCAGCAAGGAATAACCCAACAATAACAAATCCGTGTCCGATCATTTGAAGAACGGCACCGGTTAAACCGTCAATTGTTAATGTATATGCTCCCGCAGTTATAAGTCCAACGTGAGCTAAAGAGGAATAGGCCAACAGTCTTTTTAGATCTTTTTGGCGTAAAGCCAAAATAGAACCGTAAATAGTACCCGCAATTCCAATGGCCACAAAAATATAAATATGAATTTTAGCCGTTAATGGAGCTATTTGTAATTGCCAACGTAATACGCTGTACAATCCCATTTTTAACATAATTCCAGAGAGTAACATAGTTCCTACTGTTGGGGATTTTTGGTATACATTGGCTTGCCAAGAATGGAATGGTATTAGCGGAATCTTAATTGCATATGCCAAAAAGAACGCCATGAAAATCCAAAATTGTTCTTGAACCGTAAGATTCACCAATGACAAATCAGCCAATAAGAAATTGTGTGTTTTTGTATATAAAAAGGCAAAAGCAGCCAACATGAAAAGCGATCCTGCAATTGTATAAATAAAGAATTTCACTACTGCCTTTTTACGTTCTTCAGCGTCTCCATTACCCCAAATAAGTGAAATAAAATATATTGGAATCAACGATAATTCCCAAAACACATAATACAATATTCCGTCACCAGCGAGAAAAGTTCCACACATTGCAAAAACCATAAATAGTATTAAACTATAAATTGTTTTACTGTTATTGAAGTTATTTGCAAATGATGAAAAGATAATTATTGGCGTTAATGATAAAGTCAAAATCACCATTGCCATTGACAATCCATCAGCTTGAAGAATCAGGAAAATTTTAGGATTGGAAATCCAAGGACTTGTATAACTAATATCGTAACCAATATTCATTTGGTTTAACAGCATTAGTGAATAACCAAATACGGCTAAACTAAAAAACAAGGCCACTTTTGAAGCTAATTTATCACCTGCCAAAAAGGTAGCTAGTGCGCCAACTAAAAGTAAAATTAAAAGTATTGATACATTCATAGTAATATTATTGAGCTATAAATAAACAGGTTAAAATCACGCAAACTCCCAAAACAAAAGCAAAAAGATACAATCCGATACTTCCACTTTGAACTTTTCTTCCTTGGGTTCCAATCGCCTCAGTTATTTTACCAAAACCGAAAACAACATTTGATAATCCAGTTTCTACAGTGTCTCTAAAGAAACGAGAAGCAGTATTTAATGGATTTACAATTAGTAGGGTATAAGCTTCATCTACATAATATTTGTTGTAAATTATTTTTGAAATTCCAGTGATATTTTCATCTTCTGCTGGTAATTCACTTTTCTTTATGTATTTCAAATAGGCTATTGTAATTCCAATTATAGCACCAATTAATGCAATTCCCATTAATATATAAGAAGTTGAATTCAAAGCTTCTTCATGAATTTCCTTACTAATAATAGGTTGTAAATAGTGGTTCAACCAATTGCTGCCAGGTAAATTTATTAACCCTCCAAAAGTTGCTAATAGTGCCAATACAATTAAAGGTAAAGTGATCAATGAAGGAGATTCGTGTAAATGATTTTTCTGGTGTTCAGTCCCTCTAAATTCTTTGAAGAAGGTAAGATACATTAATCGGAACATATAAAATGCTGTCATAATTGATGCAACAGAACCAATAATCCATAGTGGAAGATCTTTATGAAAGGCAGTCATTAATATTTCATCTTTAGACCAGAAACCTGCAAATGGGAATATTCCAGAAATGGCCAAAGAGGAAATTAACATCGTTATAAATGTAATAGGCATAACTTTTTTCAATCCTCCCATTTTACGCATGTCTTGCTCGCCATGAAGTGCATGAATTACAGATCCTGAACCTAAGAACAAACACGCTTTGAAAAATGCGTGAGTTATTACATGGAAAACAGCCACCTGATAAGCGCCTAGCCCTAAAGCAAGGAACATTAATCCCAATTGAGAGACGGTAGAGTAGGCCAATACTTTTTTGATATCATTTTGAAGTAATCCGATTGTAGCCGCAACAAGTGCAGTTATGGCCCCAATTATAGCAATTATGGTTTGGACCTCTGGTGCTAAATCAAACAAGAAGTTTAATCTTGTTATCATAAAAATACCTGCGGTGACCATGGTGGCAGCGTGAATTAAAGCTGAAACAGGAGTAGGTCCCGCCATTGCATCTGGCAGCCAGGTATACAATGGAATTTGAGCTGATTTTCCAGTTGCTCCAATAAATAAAGCAAATGCAGCAATGCCAATCCAAAATAGGGAAGTTGGATTTGTACCTTTAAGAATGTTATCGTGAATACCAATAAAATCAGTGGTATTGAATAAACTTGCAATGATGATTATCCCAATAAGTAATCCTAAATCACCAATACGGTTCATTATGAAAGCCTTTTTAGCTGCGTCGTTATAGTCTTGATTTTTATGCCAAAATCCAATTAATAAATAAGAACAAAGTCCAACGCCTTCCCACCCGATAAACATAATCAGTAAATTACTACCCATTACAAGTGTAATCATGAAAAAGACAAACAGATTTAAATAAGCAAAAAACTTGTGTAAGTTTTCATCATCGTGCATGTAACTGATAGAATACAAATGAATTAAAGATCCAATCCCAGTTACAAATAATAACCATAATAGTGATAATTGATCCAAAAGAAAACCGAAATTCACACTGAAATTACTGAATTTTATCCAATCAAATAGGTTGATTACAATGGCTTGATGCGTTTCATTTACTTTAAGAAAAAAGAAAATGGAAACTACAAAAGAAATTGCAACAGTAAGAGTTCCGATAGTACCAGAGAGTGTTTTGCCAATTTTTTTTCCGAAGAAAACATTGAATAAAAACCCAATGAAAGGCGATAATAGTAAGACTAAAGCTAAATTGGTATCCATCAAATTATCCTTTTAAATTTTTTAAATTATCGATATCAATCGAACCTAAATTTCTAAATATTGAAACTAATATTGCCAATCCTACTGCAACTTCAGCAGCTGCAACCGCCATGGAGAAAAATACAAATACTTGACCTTGCGCATCTTGATGATAGGTTGAAAAGGCTACAAAAAGCAAATTCACCGCGTTGAGCATGATTTCAATCGACATAAATACGATAATGGCATTTCGTCTGTACAATACCCCAAAAACTCCTATACTAAAAAGTATAACAGCAAGGAAAATATAGTTTTCAATCCCTATTTGATTTAAAACATTGTTCATATTATTTTTGTATTTTTTCTTTCTTAGACAATAAAACAGTACCTATCATGGCTACTAAAAGCAGAATAGATGCAAATTCAAATGGCACCATGTATTCGTTTAGTAAAACGTTTCCTAACTTATTAATAGATTGAAAATCTTCGCCAGTTGAATCATATTCACCCATAATTGGTTTTGAATTCACAAAAATGGCGATTAATATTAAACAAGTGCTGCAAAATAATATCACCGCAGCCAATCGGGTTACACGAGGCTTGTGAACTTCATTTTCTTTATTTAAATTCATCAACATAATGGTAAACAAGAATAAAATCATAATGGCTCCCGAGTAGACAATAATGTGAACGACAGCCAAAAACTGAGAATTCAACAATAGGTAATGACCTGCAATTGAGAAAAAGCAAATCACCAAATAGATGGCACTATGAATTGGGTTTTTAGTGAAAACCGTCAAAAAAGCGGTCGATAATGTAATCGCTGCTAATACACAAAAAATAATTAGAAATGGCGTCATTAGTTGGCGTTGTTAAGTTGAGCGTTTAGCATAGCAACATCCAAAGGCATCACTAAGCGGTCTTTTCCAAAAATAAAATCTTCTCTTTCATAACTTGAAGGAACCAATTCCTTAGAAATAGTTAAGTAAATCGCGTCTTTCGGACACGCTTCTTCACACAATCCACAGAAAATGCAACGCAACATATTGATTTCATAAATCGAAGCGTATTTTTCCTCACGGTACAAATGCATCTCGTTGGCTTTGCGTTCTTCGGCCTTCATTGTAATTGCTTCGGCTGGGCATGATAAAGCGCACAATCCACAAGCAGTACAGTTTTCACGACCTTGTTCGTCGCGTTTCAACATGTGTTGACCACGATAAACAGGGCTCATTTGTCGAACTTGCTCTGGATATTGAATGGTTACCTTTCTTCGAAACAAATGTTGAATCGTTATAAACAAACCTTTAATTATCGCAAGCAAATACATGCTTTCCAAAAAAGTCATTTTCTTGTTAGAAACTTCTTTTTTTCTTCCCGATAAGGAGATACTTTGTATTGACATTTTTATTTTTTTATTTGAAGCTTAATCCTGCTTTCCGTTTCAATCCACGTTAAAAAGCGTGGGATTTTCTCTTCAATCAGGGCTAGGGCTTTTCGTATATTAATTAAAATCCTAAATAAGTAATTATTTCGTGTCTTAAAATTACTATTCCTGTAATCATAATATTTACAATCGATAATGGAATTAATATTCTCCATCCTAAATGCATCAATTGATCGTATCTAAATCTCGGAATCGTCCACCGTACCCACATATAGAAAAATATGAATCCACATATTTTTATAAATAAGGCTAAAATTCCTAAAACATTGGCAACATTCACTCCCCAATTTTCAATTGCCCAACTCATCCCTGGATAATTGTATCCTCCAAAGAATAAAACGGCTAAAATAGTAGAAGAGATAAACATATTTGCATATTCTGCAAACAAGTAGAATCCCATTTTCATTGAAGAATACTCCGTGTGATATCCACCAATTAATTCTGTTTCACACTCTGCAAGATCAAATGGAGTTCTGTTAGTTTCTGCAAAAGCACAAATTAAAAAGATTAAAAAGGATAAAGGTTGGTAAAACACATTCCAGTTCATTCCTTCTTGTTGAGCTGAGATTTCTCTTAAACTCAAGGTACCCGTCATCATCAATAATGCAATTATAGAAAGCCCCATCGCTACTTCATAGGAAATCATTTGCGAGGCAGCACGGATAGCTCCTATCAAAGAGAATTTATTATTGGATGCCCAGCCACCAATCATAATTCCATAAACTCCTACGGAAACTACTGCGAAAACATATAAAACGGCTACATTAATATCAGTAGCTTGAAGTAAAATATCTCTACCAAAAAGGTGTAATTTATCACCCCATGGAATTACCGCACTGGTCATTAAGGCCGTACTCATTGCAATTGCTGGTCCTACTACAAATAAGAATTTATTGGGTGTATTAGGTTCAAATTCTTCTTTAGAGAATAATTTTAGTCCATCGGCTAGTGGTTGAAATAAACCAAGTGGCCCCGCTCTGTTAGGACCAATTCTGTCTTGCAACCAAGCAGCGACTTTACGTTCTGCCCAAGTAGAATACATTGCCATTAACATTGTAATTGCAAAAACAACTAAAATGATGACACTTTTTTCGATTATAATAGTTGTATCCATCATCTAAAGATTACCTTTTTGAAATTCTTGTTCTTCCTCTTTGCTCATTGGCACCTCTGTCATACTAATTTTTTTACGGTCCTGATCTCTTCCTTTCAAGATCCCAGTTTCCGTAGCAATATGAACAGGTTGTAATTCTCTATTGTATTTATTTTGATTGATAACAGAATCTTTCTCAAATTTTCTTGGTCCTTCAATTACCCAATCAGCAACTTCTTTATGATCAAAACGACATCCGTTGCAAATGAATTCCTCCACTTCATGGTACTCGTCTTTTCTTCCAGTTACTCTTTGAATTTCGTCACCAAACATCCAAACAGTAGTTTTTCCACAACATTTATCACAATCTCGGTGCGCATTATAAGGTTTGTTGAACCAAACTCTCGATTTGAATCGGAATGTTTTATCGGTTAAAGCACCCACAGGACAAACATCAATCATATTTCCAGAAAATTCGTTGTCTATGGCTTTGGATATACAAGTTGAAATATTGGAGTGATCACCTCTATCCATTACTCCGTGAACACGATTGTCGGTCAATTGGTCGGCAACCATCACGCAACGGTAGCAAAGGATGCAACGATTCATGTGCAATTGAATATTTGGACCAATATCTTCTGGTTCAAAAGTTCTTTTTTCTTCGATGAATCTTGTTTCAGATTTACCGTGTTTGAAACTTAAATTTTGCAAATCACATTCTCCAGCTTGATCGCAAACAGGGCAATCTAACGGGTGGTTGATTAATAAAAATTCGGTCACCGATTTTCTCGCTTCCGTTACTCTTTCTGATGAGGTACTGTTCACTTCCATTCCATCTTGACATCCTGTTACACAAGAAGCCATTAATTTCGGCATCGGTCTTGGATCGGCTTCGCTTCCTTTAGCAACTTCTACTAAACAACAACGGCATTTACCGCCGCTACCTTCTAATTTAGAATAATAGCACATTGCTGGAGGAACGCTTTCGCCACCAATCATTCGCGCAGCTTGCAGGATTGTTGTTCCTGGAGCTACTTCAATCGCTTGACCATCTATAGTTACTTTCATTTTTTTATGACTTAACTTTATACTGTTAATTTAGAAACCAAGTGTTTTACCTTTTCAAAAGGTTCTGCTACAAAGTGATCTCTATTTTTTATTTTTTCTGGGAATCGAATATGGTACTCAAACTCGTCTCTAAAGTGACGAATTGCAGAAGCCACTGGCCAAGCTGCAGCATCACCTAACGGACAAATGGTGTTACCCTCTATTTTACTTTGAATGCTCAAAAGCAAATCGATATCTTCTTCACGTCCGTGACCGTTTTCAATTCGGTGCAATACTTTTTCCATCCATCCTGTACCTTCACGACAAGGTGAACATTGTCCACAACTTTCATGATGGTAAAATCTTGAAAAATTCCATGTATTTCTAACCATACAAGAAGTGTCATTGTATACAATAAAACCTCCTGATCCTAACATGGAACCGGATACAAATCCACCGTCACTTAATGATTCATAGGTCATTAAACGGTCCTCACCATTTACTGTTTTGTAAATTAAATCGGCTGGTAAAACGGGAACAGAACTTCCTCCTGGAACGAATGCTTTTAAGGGGCGATCAGAACTCATTCCGCCTAAATATTCATCAGAATTCATAAATTCGTAAACGCTTAATCCCAATTCAATTTCGTAAACGCCAGGATTTTTAATATGTCCTGAAGCCGAAATTAATTTGGTACCTGTAGAACGACCAATACCAATTTTTGCATAATCTTCCCCTGAATTATTGATAATCCATGGCACAGCAGCAATAGTTTCCACATTATTCACCACAGTTGGATTGGCCCAAAGCCCTGAAATTGCTGGAAATGGAGGCTTGATTCTAGGATTTCCTCTTTTCCCTTCTAATGATTCAATCAATGCTGTTTCTTCTCCACAGATATAAGCCCCAGCTCCAATTTGAACATACAATTCCAAATCGTAACCCGATCCTAATATATTTTTTCCTAACCAACCTGCCGCTTTAGCTTCGGCGATGGCTTTTTCTAAAATTTTGTATACCCACATGTATTCTCCACGAATATAGATGTAGGATAAATTGGCTCCTAATGCAAAACTGGAGGTAATCATTCCTTCAATTAATAAATGAGGAATGTATTCCATCAAATAGCGGTCTTTGAAAGTCCCTGGCTCTGATTCATCTGCATTGCAAACTAAATGTCTTGGTTTGCCTGATTTTTTATCAATGAAACTCCATTTCATTCCCGCTGGAAAACCTGCTCCACCACGACCACGAAGTCCTGAAGTTTTCACTTCTTCAACCACTTCATCAGGAGTCATCTTTTTAATCGCTTTTTCTACAGAAGAATAACCACCATTTTGACGGTAAACTTCGTAGTTACGAATACCTGGAACATTAATTTTGTCTAATAATATTTTTTGTGACATATTATTTATCGTGTAACGTAATTTTATCTTCTTTACAATCAACAATCAATTGATCGATTTTTTCTTTGGTA
>CANHHG010000039.1 GCA_947460615.1 Bacteroidota bacterium | reverse complement strand
CACTACTTGCATCTTCAAAAAAAAGCACTATTTTTACTAAAAATAAGTGAAACTAAATGAAAGAAAAGATGAGTTCAGAAAAAGAAGCCAAATTAAAAGCCCTCCAACTTACATTAGACAAATTAGACAAGACTTATGGTAAGGGAACCGTAATGAAAATGGGTGACAAAGCCGTTGAAGAAGTAGAAACAATCTCATCAGGATCTTTAGGATTGGATTTAGCTTTAGGGGTAAATGGATATCCAAAAGGAAGAGTAATTGAAATATATGGCCCGGAATCTTCGGGAAAAACCACTTTAACTTTACATGCTATTGCTGAAGCTCAAAAGGCTGGAGGAATTGCTGCTTTTATAGATGCAGAACATGCTTTTGATAGAACTTATGCTGAAAAATTAGGTGTTGATATTGAAAATTTAATTATTTCTCAACCGGATAATGGAGAACAAGCATTAGAAATTGCTGAAAATTTAATTCGTTCAGGGGCAATTGATATTGTTGTAATTGACTCCGTGGCTGCCTTAACTCCAAAAAGTGAAATTGAAGGCGAAATGGGTGATTCCAAAATGGGATTACACGCTCGTTTAATGTCTCAAGCATTGCGTAAATTAACTGGAACTATCAGTAAAACTAATTGCACCGTATTCTTTATCAATCAGTTGAGAGAAAAAATTGGAGTCATGTTTGGAAGCCCTGAAACTACAACTGGAGGAAACGCATTAAAATTTTATGCCTCTGTAAGGTTAGACATTCGTCGTTCTACACAAATTAAGGATGGGGATAATGTGATTGGAAACAGAACGAAAGTGAAAGTGGTAAAAAACAAAGTTGCTCCACCATTTAAAGTGGCAGAGTTTGATATTATGTACGGTGAAGGAGTTTCTAAATCTGGCGAGATTTTAGATTTGGCTGTTGAATTTGAAATAATTAAAAAATCAGGTTCTTGGTTTAGTTATGGCGAAACTAAATTAGGTCAAGGGCGTGATGCAGTAAAAGCCTTAATTAAAGACAACCCAGAAATGGCGGATGAATTAGAACACAAAATTAAAGAACACATTAAGGAAGCCAATGCTTAAATTAAAAATGCTCATGAAAATGAGCATTTTTTTTATCCATTATATTCTAAAAGTTGCTTGTGAATGATATTCCAAGACTCCATTTTTAACTCTTTAATATCGGTTTTGTCTTCAATTGTCATTCCTGTGGTATTTAAAAAAGGATGAACTTTAGCCCTCATAACTCCCATGCTTCCGCTAAAAAAAGTATAGGACATTCTCTTTTTATTATCTGCAAAAGTAATTGGAACTATTGGAATTTGGTGTTCAATAGCCAAACGAAATGCCCCGTCTTTAAAATCAGCTAAAACAATCGATTCATCTGCTGGAACGCCTCCTTCAGGGAAAATACAAATACTCAATCCTTGTTTTAATCTTTTTTGAGCATGTTCAAATACTTCCATTCGGCTTCTAGAATTACTTCTATCCACTAAAATACAGCTGCGTTTATAGAAAAAACCAAAAAGCGGAATCTTTGCTAACTCAATTTTACCCACAAATACAAAGGGCTGATTTGAAACTGCAAGCATTAACATGATGTCGGTCATAGAAGTGTGATTGGCAATCAGCATATAGCTTTTATTGGCTTCAAATTTCTCTTCACGTTCAATTTTATAATAAAAACCGGTTCCGAATAGCGCTGATTTTGCCCAGATTCTTGCTAATACAAAGAAATACGGATACCATTTTTCTTTAAGTAGAAAAATAAACATAATTGGTCCCATTATCACTAGTGGTATTCCTAACATAATGTGAAACCAAATTCGCCAAAGAAACCAAAATGTATTTTTTATTAATTTCATGTTGTCAAAAATACATATTTCTCTGTTATTTTTAATACAAAGGTTTAACTTTGCGATAAATAAGAAAATAATGTCAAAGATTTTAACAGGTATTCAAAGCACAGGAACCCCTCATTTAGGGAATTTGTTGGGCGCTATTATTCCAGCAATCGAGCTGTCTAATAAACCAGAAAATGAATCGTTTCTTTTTATTGCTGATTTGCATTCTATTACCCAAATTAAAGACGGTGCTGCTTTAAGAGCTAACACCTACAGTACAGCTGCTGCTTGGTTGGCATGCGGATTAAATGTTAATAAAGTGATTTTTTATCGCCAATCTGACGTTCCTCAAACAGCAGAATTAGCCTGGTACTTGAGTTGTTTTTTTCCATATCAAAGATTGACATTAGCTCATTCCTTTAAAGATAAATCCGATCGATTAGAAGACGTAAATGCTGGGTTATTTTCTTATCCAATGTTAATGGCAGCTGATATTTTATTATATGACGCCCAATTTGTTCCAGTTGGAAAAGATCAATTACAACACATTGAAATTACCCGTGATGTAGCCGCTCGTTTCAATCATCAAATGGGGGAAACATTCGTATTGCCAGAATCCTATATTCAGGAAGACACCAAATATGTTCCAGGAACCAATGGTGGAAAAATGAGTAAATCCGCCAATAATATCATTAATATTTTCTTAGATGACAAAGCCTTGCGAAAGCAAATTATGTCAATTGAAAGTGACAGTACTCCGCTGGAAGATCCTAAAAACCCGGATACTTGTAACATATTTGCGATATACAAATTATTAGCATCCGAATCTCAACTACTAAATATGAGAGAAAATTATGCTAATGCAAATGCTGATTATGGCTATGGACACGCAAAGCAAGAATTGTTTGAATTGATAATTGACAAATTCAAAATGGAGCGCGAGAAGTACAATTATTACATGAATAATCTTCAAGAAATAGATCAAGAATTATTTCGTGGAGCTGAAAAAGCAGCTTCAATTGCCAATGGAGTTTTAAAAAGAGTCCGTCAAAAGCTAGGGTTTAGTTTTTAAATGGCTTCAAATAACTTTCCCGGTAAAGGCCTAACCACGCCTTTTAACTCCATATTTAATAGAATTCCTGATATTTTATAAATTGGGAAATCACATTCTAATGCTATAATATCCATCATTTCTTTACCTGATTTTAATAGGTAATCGTAAATTTTTTGTTCGTCATTTTCTAAAGTAACAAACAACTTTTTTTGAACGGAGCGGGAAGTATTTTCTATATCCCAATTTAGGATATAAACTAGGTCTGCTGCACTGGTAAGCAAATTTGCTTTTTGAGTTTTTATCAAATTATTGCAACCCAAACTGAATTTGTCTGAGGTTCTGCCTGGTACTGCAAAGACATCTCGATTGTAGTCGTTGGCTAAATTTGCAGTGATTAATGAACCTCCTTTTATGGCAGATTCAATTACAATTGTAGCTTCAGAAATTCCGGCCACAATCCGGTTTCGTTTTACAAAATTTTCCTTTTCAGGATTGGTACCACTCCAAAACTCGGTCATAAATCCGCCGTTTTGCTCCATTTTTGAAACGTATTTTTTATGTGAACTAGGATAAATTTGATCCAATCCGTGAGCAACAATACCAATGGTTTGCAAATCGTTTTCAATTGCAGCTTGATGGGCAACAATATCAACTCCATAGGCAAACCCACTTATAATGATTGGATTTAAAGGAGCTAATTCAGAAATTAATGATTTACAAAATTCAGCACCGTAGGAGGTAATTTTTCGGGTACCTACTATGCTTATTATTTTCCGATTATTTAAGTCAATAGTACCTGAGGAAAATAGCAAAATAGGCCCATAAATACAATGTTTTAGTCTTTCAGGATAGTGGTTGTCTTGAAAATACGATACGCTAATCTTGTTATTTAAAATATATTTTAATTCTAAATCTGCTTTTGCAAAAATGGATTTATTTTTTAATTTCGAAAGTAAAACGGATCCAATACCATCTATGGAAGCTAGTTGTGAGGATTTGGTGTTGAAAATTGTAGCAGCATCTCCGCAATGGGTAAGAAGTTTTTTGGCAACAATATCGCCTACACCCTCGACTTTTTGTAACGCTAACAGATAATATAATTCAGTTTCATTCATGGCTTATAATTTATTAGTAATATAGGCTTTTTTTTGAAATTTGTTAATAAATTTTGTGAATAAAATTTTGATAACTATTTTGAATGTATAACTTTGTTATCATGAATTTAGAACACTACATCTCTCAGCTATTATATCGATATCAATGTGTAACGATTCCTGGGTTTGGGGCCATTTTAACTGATATTCAATCGGCGCAATGGCACGAAGCTAGCAATGGATTTTATCCACCTAAGAAGTTAATTTCTTTCAATTCTTTTTTAAAAAATAACGATGGTTTATTAGCAAATCACGTTGCTCAAAACGAGAAAATCTCCTATGAAACCGCTGTAATTTCTATTGAAAATGAAATTACCAAGTGGAAAAACGAGTTGGAATCGACCAATAGAATTTCATTTAAAAGCATTGGAGAATTTAATTTGAACACGGAAAAGAATATCGTTTTTACCCCTTATGATCAAGTCAATTATTTATCGAGTTCATTTGGATTAACTTCATTAATAGCGCCTTCAATTAAAAGAGAAGTTATTGAACATTTATTTGAGGATATTAAAGAAGAAGAGGTAATTCAATTAGTTTCTGATAGAAACATCGGAAGAACGTATTTAAAGTATGCTGCAGTTATAGTATTATCACTTACTTTTTCAGGCATAATGGGACTTAAATTGTACCAAGATAAAATAGCTTCTGAAACTTTAATAGTTCAAACCGAAGTTCAACAACAAGTACAAAACACAATCCAAGAAGCAACATTTGTAATTAGCAACCCACTTCCTTCAGTAACGCTATCTGTAAAAGAAGAAAACATGCCTTACCATATTGTAGCGGGTGCTTTTAGACTTGAAAAAAATGCTGAAAAAGTATATAAAAGACTAAGTAGAAAAGGGTTTAAAGCAAAAAGATTAGCTCCGAATTCTAATGGTTTATTTCCTGTGCTTTACGGAAGTTTTCCAACCCTTGAGGAAGCTGAGAGAATTAAATCCGATATTCAAAAATCAGAAAATCCAAACGCTTGGATTTTAATTGAAGAATTATAAATAATAAATCCCGATAATTTCGGGATTTTTTTTGCACTGTAAGTAGTACCTTTGAAAAAAATAAAAAATGCATCCAAAACATCCCTCAGAGTCTTTAACGGTTTTAACCGATTTGGTATTACCAAGTGAAACAAATCCCTTAAACAATCTATTTGGCGGAGAATTATTAGCACGAATGGATCGAGCTGCTAGCATATCTGCCAGAAGACATTCCCGAAGAGTTGCAGTTACAGCCTCTGTAAATCACGTTGCTTTTAATAGAGCTATCCCTTTAGGAAGTGTAGTTACAGTTGAGGCCAAAGTATCCAGAAGTTTCAAAAGTTCTATGGAAATATACCTAGATGTATGGATAGAAGATAGAGAAACGGGAATTAGAAGTAAAGCCAATGAAGCCATTTATACCTTTGTTGCTGTTGACGATTCTGGCAGACCTGTTGAAGTTCCTGCTATTATTCCAGAAACCGAACTTGAGAAATCAAGATTTGACGCTGCCTTGCGAAGAAAACAGTTGAGTTTGGTTTTAGCCGGAAAAATGAAACCAAATGAAGCGACTGAATTAAAAGCACTATTCGTATAAAAAAAGGGAGTCAATTTTGACTCCCTTTTTTACATATTATACAACCAACTTCCCGGATTAAAATAGGTAGTGTTTTGGGAAATAGTGAATTTTAGTATCGTTTTTCCGGAATCTCCGCTAGTTCTAATTCGCCCTATACTTTGTTTAATGGAAACTTTATCTCCTTTACTAACAGAAACGGAACTTAGATTTTGGTACACCGTGAAGAAATCTCCGTGTTGAATCATCACTGCAGTATTTACAGGTGAAAAAACCATAATACTAGTTACTACTCCACCAAATACGGCTCTAGCATTGGTTCCTTTTTCAGTTTCAATGTCTACACCACTATTTTTAATTATCAGCGATTTAAATTCCGGGTGAGGATGTTCACCATAAGCAGAATAAACAGACCCTTTTTCAACCGGCCAAGGCAAACGCCCTTTATTTGCTTTAAAATTATCTGCTATAATTTTTCCTTCTGCAGTTAATACAATTTTAGAAGAGGATTCTATTGCTTTTGTTTCAGCAACTACAGCTTCTTTGGTTGGAATTTTAGTGTTATTAGGAGATGCTTTTCTGCTAGCTTCAACTGCTTTTCTGTTGGCTTCAGCTGCCTTTCTATTAGCTTCTGCAATAGCTTCACGAATCAATCGGTCTATTTTTTGATCTATAGCTCTTGTTTCTTGTTGTTTTTTCTTTATTTCAGCAGTATATTTTTTCTTGTCTTTTTTGATTGAATTCGCTAATACTTCCTGTTCTTTTTTTTCTTTTTGGAGTTCTAATCGTTCTTTTTCGTTTTCTTCTATTAATTTTTGTTTAGCTGTTTTTTGCACTACAATCTTATCATTATAATTTGAAAGTTCAGATGTTTTAGTTTTAATTTCAGCCCCTTGTGTCTTTCTATAGCTGGCATATTGTTTCATATATTGCGCCCTTTTATAGGCTTGAAGAAAATTTTCTGAGGACAATAAAAACATTGCCCTACTTTGTTCCGATCTACTTTTATAGGATTTTACAATCATTGCCGCATAGTCCTTTTTTAATATATCTAATTCTTTTTTTAATCTATTAATTTCTATCTGATTAAGATACATGTCATTACTTAATAATTTTGTTTGCTTTTCAGTCGTGTTGATTAATTTTTCTTTCAACTTTATTTTATTCGATTGAATTACAATAAGCGTAGTTACCGATTTTTCTTTTTTCTTGGTAGCCTGCAATAACTCTTCGGTTTCACGAATTTCCTTTTGGATTTGAGCTTTTCGCTCTTCCAATTTTTTTTGCTGGTCTTCTGGTTGTGCCCAAACGGAACTAGAGATCAAGAGAATTAAAAAACTGTAAATAAATTTTGACATATTGAAGTTATATTTTTGCAAATTTAATTAATAAAAATTCTTTCGTACGAATTTGGAACAGAATATGGAAAAGAAAGTTCTTCGTCGAATGAAATAGAATTATAAATTATATTTATGGTTGTTTTTTCAGATTTTTGATTGGCTTCAATTTCAATTCCAGTGGGTAAATTAAATTCCTCAGCCGATTTTCGTCCAGGATAAATTACTTGCAACATTCTTTCTAACGAAGGCTGAGAAATTACCTCCTTTTTTAACAAATAAGTAGCACTAGATAGGTAGAAAGTGTTGTTGCTCTCTGAATTAGAAACGGATTCTAATTTATAGTTATTTTCTGCTAATGTCAAACTATATTTTCCAGATTTTAAATTTTCAATTGTTTCTCCAACTAGTAAATTTTGAACCTTTTGAAAGTTCAATTCTGTACCAAGTAATTTGCTTATTGCTGAATAGTTTCCCTCAAAATAATTGCTATTTATTTTTTCATAGTACTGAACTTTTTCTGGAGTAATTAACGCTTTTGCCATCGTTATTCCTAAAATTCTAATACTTACTAAAATAATTTCATCCTTCTTAATTTTAATTTCAGCAGTTACATTTTGTGATTGATTAGGATCTTTATAATTCACATTAGATTTAATATACAAAGTCTTGAAATTCAATTTATTTTTATAATGATTTTCAATAATTTTATCGGCTGTAAGTTTGTCATTGGCAACTGTTTCAGCGATTACTGTTTTTTTTGCTGAACAGGAAATGAGAAGACAAAATGCAAGTAAACCAATATATTTTTTCATTAATTTTTGTTTTTTAAAGCATTTTCTGCTTTTGAAAAATAGTACTCTTTTTTCTTTAAATCTCCCAATCCATTACACGCCTCCCCAAGCTGAATATTGAAATTAATTTCTAATTGTGGGTTATCAATAATAAAATCAAAACCAGATTCAAGGATGTCCTTTGCTTTTTTAAATGTTCCTTTTTGATTTAAAGCCAATCCTAAATAATAATAAAATTGGGGTTGTGTGGGATAAATTTGTAAAAATTCTTCTGCTTTCTTTTCAATAACGTTAAAATCTCCTTTTTCAGTATAACACTCAAATAAAAGTAATGCAGTTTCTATATCTTCAAGTGTTTTTTTCAATTGTATTTCATAAAATCGAATCGCTTTTTCCCAGTTCTTTTTATTGTGGTAGAATTTTCCCAGTTCTTTTGCAACTTCAACCGATTTATCGGTATCAAAATAAGAAACTGCTTTTTCTAAATCGGAATCAAATTGTGGTTTATCTTTTATAAAAAGCAGAAATTCATTTAGAATTCTGTGTTTTATTTTTGGATCTATTTTTAAACTTCCTAAAACGAAATTCATTGCTATTACAGCATTTTCTCCATCGTTATTTTTTAAATACGACTTGAATAAACTCACTTTTGCCCAATCAGAATTTGGGATTTCTAATTCTAACTTCTTTGCAATTTCTTGTGCTAAATTTTCTTGATTTTCCTTATTGTATAAAAAAATTAAAGCCACATAATTTGATTCTTCTTTTGGATTTTTTTTGATTTGATCTAACAAGTGAATTCTTTCAGAGCTATGAAATTTAGGATCTTGAAGAATCTGAGCTTTATAGACCTCTCGCATTTCTAATTTTCCAACTTGATCATTTAGTTCGTTTATTAATTCTAATGCATTTTCATATTGATCTGTATTCATGTAGAGCGCAACTAATTCTTCTTTGTATTCTTTTTTGAAATCGATTAGTTTTAATACAATGGGAATTGCCTTCTCAAATTCTTTAGTTTCATAACAAACATCATACATTCCAACCCAAAACCAGCGATTGTTGGGGTCTATTTTTGTCGCTTTTTCAAATGACTCGTAGGCCTTTTTGTACTCTTTTTGTTCTAAATAATTCTTTCCTATCTCAAAATAAATAGTAGGGTTATCGGGTTGTATTTTCAAACATTTCTCTAATTCTATAATTGCTTTATCATAATTTTCTATTCCTTTTTGTTTCAAAGATTCATAGAACGAATCGTTAAATTCATCTTTTTCCATGGCTACTTCTTCCGGGGTGTTTTGAGCCCAAAGACGAGTTGAATTGCAAAGCAAAACAATAAAAAGAAATATTAAAATTATTTTTTTCATTTATTCTAAAACGGAGTAATCTCCAATACTTATACTAGTAAAATTACCATCAAAACTAGCGAAACTGCCAATCATTGCATTGTCTAAATGGGCATTTTTTATAGTCGATTGATTTTGAACTAAGCTATTTTTTAAACTTGAATTTAAAACCGTACAGCCATTTCCTAAAGAAACATTGGGGCCAATAGTTGCATTCACTAATTTTACATTTTCACCTATAAAACAAGGCTGAATGATGGTACTGTTTTCACAAATAATAGAGGGATCAACCAAATTTTCGCCGTCGGCATGAAGAAATCCAAGAAGTCTGGAATTGGTTTCTACAGTTACATTTTTGTTTCCACAATCCATCCATTCGTCTACTTTCCCAGGAACAAATTTTAATCCTTTCACTTTCATGTTCTCCAAGGCATCTGTTAATTGATATTCGCCTCCTTTCACCACGTTATTGTCTAATAAATATTGTAATTCTGAACGTAAAGTTTCCCCTGATTTAAAATAATAAATTCCGATTATTGCTAAGTCTGAAACAAACTCTTTAGGTTTTTCAACAAAATCAACAATTTGATTATTTTCATTTAATTGCACCACTCCAAATGCGCTTGGATCTTCTACTTGTTTTACCCAAATTACGCTATCGGCTGAGGTATCTAGTGAAAAGTCTGCTCTAAATAGCGTGTCAGCATAGGCAACTACAATAGGTCCCTGCATAGCTTCTTTGGCACACATAATGGCGTGTGCCGTTCCTAAAGCTTCATTTTGATAGCAAATAGTTCCTTTTGCTCCTAATTTTTCTGCAATGGCAATTAGTTCCACTTCTACTTGTTTTCCAAAATCTTTATGGATAATGAAAGCAATTTCTTCAATATCTTGATTGATTACGCCTGCGATATCTTCTACCAATCGATGAACGATTGGCTTGCCAGCAATTGGGATTAAAGGTTTTGGCACTGTTAATGTATGTGGTCTTAATCGGGAGCCACGGCCCGCCATTGGCACTATTATTTTCATATTTAGTTATTATAAGATTTAATTATTCAATGATTAAAAAATTACTGAAATCTTTCAATTTTTGAATTTATTTTACTCCTGTGCTTCCAAAACCGCCTTCACCTCTTGCTGTTTCAGACAATTCTTGAACTTCGATCCATTCAGCACGTTCGTGTTTTGCAATGATTAATTGCGCGACTCTTTCTCCATTTTCTATAACGAAAGGTTCGCTGGATAAATTTACTAATATTACACCAATTTCCCCACGGTAATCAGCATCAACTGTTCCTGGTGAATTTAGAACGGTGATTCCTTTTTTGGCTGCCAATCCACTTCTTGGGCGAACTTGTGCTTCATAACCAATTGGTAATTCGATGAAAAGCCCAGTTTTTACTATAGTTCTTTCCAAAGAATTTAGAATGATAGCTTCAGTTAAATTAGCACGTAAATCCATTCCTGCAGAAGCGATAGTTTCGTAGTTTGGTAATTTGTGTTGTGATTTATTAATGATGTTTATTTTCATTTTGTAACTTAAAATTGTGTTTGATAATCTATGCGTTTTAGCCCTGATAGTAGCGGCATCCCACACTTTTTTGTGTGGATATAGCGAATAGCGGGAAATAGCTTCTAATTATTTTTACGTTTTAAAATTTTGTTTAAGGTTTCTTTTTCGTTTTGATATATAAAATACATGAATACTAGTAATAAAGGGACTCCCACGAAATAATTTTCACGGAAATAATAGAAAGAAATTATCGAAAAAAGTATTGATAACCCCATGTAGCCACTAATTTTTTTGAAGTCGTAGGGAATCGGATAATATCGATTTCCGAGAAAATACGAAATTATCATCATACTGCCATAAGCAGCAATGGTAGCTATTGCCGAACCATAGTAACCCATGATTGGAATTAATATGAAATTCAAAATTAACGTAACTGCTGCCCCAAAAATTGAAATATAGGCACCGATGTAAGTTTTATCAATTAGCTTGTACCAAACCGATAAATTGGTGTAAATTCCAAGGAAAAAATTTGCTAAAATAATCAGAGGAACGACTTTCATGGCCTCCCAGTAGGAGGAATCTCGAAGCATTATGTATTTTAAAATATCGGCAAAAACAATTACAGAAAGCAATATAAACGATCCGAAAATGACGAAATATTTGGTAATTGTAGCATAGGTTTGAGGGGCGTTTTCATTTTTAGCATGACTGAAAAAGAAGGGCTCAATTCCTAAAGTATAGGCGGTTCGAAATAAAACCATGAATAAACCGAGTTTATAACAAGCAGAATAAACACCCACTTCAGCTTCGGCAATGTTAGCGGGAAGAAGTTTGCCTAAAAGTATTTTATCGAATTGTTCGTTGATTGCGAAAGCTATTCCGGCCACCATAATTGGCAATCCATAGCGCATCATTCGTTTCCAAAGTGCAAAATCAAACTCCCAACTAACATGAAAATAGTTGGGCGATAATGCTATAAAGGTGAGAAAGCTAGCAATGATATTGGAAACAAAAATGTAACCTACTTCAAAATTTTCGGTGTACAGAGAACCCAGAAAACTATCAGGATTTGTTTGAGCAATTTTTGGCAAATAGATTAGGAATAAAACGTTTAGTGACAGGTAAACTAGTACATTCCCAATTTTAATAATTGCATAAACGACAGGTCTTTGGTAGGCTCGAAGTTTAGAAAAGGGCACAATCACCAAAGCGTCCAAAACGAGAACCCAAATGGTATAAATGATATACTGCACGTCGATTCCAGACCAATCTGCGAGGTGATTTTTCAATAATAAGGCTGAACATAGGAATAATAATGTTGACCAAAATATGGAAACGGTTGTAGTTTCAATTACGGCTTTTTTATTGGGTTCGTTGTTATAGAATCGGAAAAAAGCGGTTTCCATTCCGTAGGCCAAAATCACATTAAAGAAAATCATCCATGCAAATACGATGGTTACTTTTCCGTAGGCAGCTTTAGGCAGCAAGTCGGTATATAATGGCACTAATAAAAAACTGAACATACGCGGCAATACTGAAGCCAGTCCGTAAATTGCAGTTTGTTTGAAAAGATTTTTATATAAACTCAAAATGCTTGATTGTGATTTTTAATTAACAAAAATAAGTAATTTTTAGCACATTTTCTAGGGAAATTGTATTGGTATAACTTCTTTTATTTGGGAACATTTATACCAGTATTTCAGTCCGTTTTTTTCATATTCAATTACGACTTCATTGTCTTTTAAATGAAATTCTTTTGTTGCAATTGCCGAATTTTGGTGTTTTTTATAGAGGGCATTATAGTGAAAATTGGCTCTAAATTTAGTTTCGTTCACTTGTACTAATTCCGTTTCTAGATTTTTGTAATATATTTTTTCAAGTCGGATATTGTTTTGAAGGGACTTTTCCAACTCAATGGTAAAAACTGTTCCACTACCACTTTCCATTCTCCCAGCTATCCAATTTTCAAATGTAATTGTTTTTATTTCTTGCAGTGTTGAAGCATTTATAGATTCTTTTGAAGCATTGCATGAAAGTAAAATTAAGTGGATAATTAGAAAGAAAATGGAAGTTGTTTTTTTCATTTTATAAAAGGGTTAGGGCGCTGGATTTGGAAATAAACTTTGAATTTTATCTATTTCAAAAAGAATATTTTCATTTAAAGTCACCTCAATGGTATTGATATTCTCTTTTAATTGCTCCATTGTTGTTGCCCCAATAATTGTACTTGATAAAAAGGGTTGCTGGTTTACAAACGCCAATGACAATTCAGTTAAAGTGAGTCCAAAATCGTTCGCAATTTCGTTGTATCTTCTAGCTGCCTCACGAGTATTTTCACTATTGTAACGAGCAAATTGAGGAAACAAATTTATTCTAGCGTTGGGGGGATTAGCACCATTTAGGAATTTTCCAGATAATACTCCAAAAGCTAGTGGTGAATAGGCAAGAAGACCCACATTTTCTCGATGACATACTTCCGAAAGGCCTACTTCAAAACTTCTATTTACTAACGAATAAGGATTTTGAATGGTTGCCATTCTAGGCAAATGGTGTTTTTTACTTTCTTCTAGAAACCGCATTAATCCCCAAGGAGTTTCATTTGAAACCCCGATGTGTCTTATTTTTCCCTGTTTGATAAATCCTTGTAAACATTCTAAAACCGATTGAAAATTATCTTCCCAAGGATCTTCTTGGACTTTAAATCCCAGCACCCCAAACATGTTTGACTTTCTTTCAGGCCAATGCAGCTGGTATAAATCGATATAGTCTGTTTGCAGCCTTTTCAAACTTTGATCGAGAGCATAAGTCAGACTTTCAGGGGAAAAGTCATTTTCATCACGCATATAATTTAGGTTTCTATTGGGTCCGGCAATTTTAGTAGCAAGCACGATATTTTCTCGATTACCAGATTTCTTAAACCAGCTGCCAATTATTTTTTCGGTACTTCCGTACGTCTCTTTTTTTGCTGGGATAGAATACATTTCTGCAGTATCAAATAAATTAATACCATTTTCAAAGGCATAATCCATTTGAGCATGCCCTTCAACTTCGGAATTTTGTTGGCCGAAAGTCATGGTTCCAAGCGCAATTTTACTGATTTTAGTAGAGGTATTGGGTAAATTACTATATTTCATATCAAAAGTTATAATTTGGTAAAGTAAAAAAGGCCCAAAGTAGAACTCTGAACCTTTGAACCTTTATACTTTGAATTTTTTTATAATTCGTTCAACATTTTAGATATTTCATCTAATTTTGGCGTCAATACAATTTCAATTCTTCGATTTTTTGCCTTCCCTTCCGGAGTATCATTACTCATTAATGGAGCAAATTCTCCTCTTCCAGCAGCGGTAAGATTGTCTTTTTTAACGCCTTTATTTTCAGATAATATATTTACAATTGCAGTCGCTCTTTTAGTAGAAAGATCCCAATTATTTTCAATTTGTCCAACAGCACCCGAAAATTTATCATTATCAGTATGCCCCTCAATTAAAACTGAAATATCTGGGTTTTGAGCTAAAACAGAACCGACTAACACCACCGCTTTTTTACCTTCAGGACCAACAGCCCAACTTCCTGATTCGAAAAGAAGTTTATTTTCCATAGAAACATAAACTTTTCCATCTCTTTGATTTACAGTAAGTCCTTTTCCTTCAAAAGCTTTTAAGGATTTTGAAAGGGCATCTTTTAGTTTTTTCATCGCTGCTTCTTTAGCCGCCATTATACTTTCTAATTCATTCACGCGATCGGTTCCTTTTTTCAAATCAGCACTCAATTTGTTTAGCCTTTCTTTTTCAGCGGCAAGTGCTTTTTCTTTGGCTTCTAATTGTGCTAATAACTCTCTGTTTTTAGCCATGTTTTCTTTTAAAGACTCATCACTATTTTTTTCTAATGCACTGTAAGATGCTTGTAAGGTTTTCAGATTTTTATCAGCAGCAGCAAAGTCAATGGCTAGTTTATCTCTTTCGGCTTTTGTTTTTTCATAGTCCTTTTTTAGCTTAGAATAATCAATATCAAGCTGGTTTTTAGATTTCGAAATGCTATCGTATAAATCTTGAGTTTTTCTATTTTCTTTTTTTAAATCGGCAAATTTAGTTTCTAACTCATTAAAAACTTTTTTCGAAACGCAGGAGCTTGATAAAGCAATCAGTACTAATCCTATTGAAATTTTTTTTATCATTTTAATTAATTTTTACGAGGGTTAAATTATTCTATTTCTACTACAACGGGACAATGGTCAGAATGTTTTGCTTCTGGTAAAATATAGGCCCTTTTTAATTTTTCTTTTAATGTTTCACTAACAAGGCAATAGTCTATTCGCCATCCTTTGTTATTTCCACGTGCGCCTGCTCTATAGCTCCACCAACTGTAATTATCTGGTTGATCATTAAAAAAACGGAAGCTATCAATAAAGCCATTTTTCATAAACTGGTCTAGCCAATCCCTTTCTTGCGGTAAAAATCCCGACACATTGGCGTTTCTGATTGGATCATGAATGTCTATGGCCTTATGGCAAATGTTATAGTCTCCACAAATCACCAAATTTGGAATTTCCTTTTTTAGCTCATTTACATAATTTTGAAAATCATCCATGAACCTAAATTTATGACTTAATCGATCAATATTTGTTCCAGAAGGAAGATACAAACTCATTACTGATAGATCATCAAAATCGACACGTACATTTCTACCTTCAAAATCCATGTGTTCAATTCCAGTTCCAAAAACGATAGTATTGGGCTTAATTTTTGACAAAATTGCAACACCACTATATCCTTTTTTTGTTGCAGGAAAATAATATTGATAAGGATAACCTGCCATTTCAATATCCAAATAGGGAACTTGATCTTCCGTAGCTTTGATCTCTTGAAGGCAAATAACGTCTGGATTTGAGTGTTGCAACCATTCAATAAATCCTTTCGATATGGCTGCACGAATTCCATTTACATTATAGGAAATGATTCTCATTATTATAATTCAATATTAATATCCCCAAAAGTAATAAAAAACTAAACGATTATTGCAGAAAATTAAAAGAAATTGGCCTTATAATTTCATTGGTTACTTAACTTTTTTTCTATCTTTGTTTCTAGATTTTAAACACATAAATCAATGGGTTTAGTTACCGCTAAAGAAGTAGCAAAAGCAATAAAAGCTGATAAATACGGTTTTTTAGGAACTTTTTCAGGATGGTTACTGATGAAAGTTCTAAAAATATCGACACTAAATAAGTTCTACGATAAAAACAAGCACTTGCAGGATGTAGCTTTTCTAAATGCTATTTTAGATGATTTAGAAATTAAATTTGAAATCCCAGAAGAAGATTTTAAACGCTTACCTAAAGACGGCGCCTATATTACTATTTCAAATCACCCATTAGGAGGAATCGACGGAGTTTTACTTTTGAAATTAATGCTTGAAAGAGAACCTAATTTTAAAATAATTGCCAATTTTTTATTGCATAGAATAGCTCCCTTGAAGAAATATATAATGCCTGTTAATCCATTTGAAAATCACAAAGACGCCAAGTCAAGTGTTATTGGAATTAAGGAAACTTTGATTCATTTAAAAGAGGGAAAACCTCTTGGAATGTTCCCAGCAGGAGAAGTTTCAACCTATAAAGACGGAAAATTAGTAGTTGATAAACCATGGGAAGCAGGAGCTATTAAGGTCATTCGAAAAGCTCAAGTGCCTGTAGTGCCGATCTACTTTCATGCTAAAAACAGTCGATTGTTTTACTTTTTATCAAAAATTGGTGACACACTTCGCACGGCGAAATTACCTTCGGAAGTATTTTCACAAAAAGAAAGAGTAATAAAAGTTCGAATTGGAAAGCCAATTTCTGTTAACGAGCAAAATGAGTATGAAACAATAGAAGAGTATGCGAAGTTTTTACGCAAAAAAACGTACATGCTTTCCAAACCATTTGTAAAAGAAAAGCCATTTTTACCAACACCCAAAATTAAACTTCCAAAAAAAGGACCAAAAACTATTGTTACTGGTGCTTCGGTTGAAAACATGATTCAAGAGGTTGATGCTTTAAGAGCCGCAGATTGCCGTTTGCTACAAAGTAAAAATTACGAGGTATTTTTTGCTCAAGCAGATAAAATTCCAAATGTTTTGCATGAATTGGGTCGATTGCGCGAAATTACTTTTCGGGAAGTCGGTGAAGGAACCAATGAATCCACTGATATTGATAAATTTGATAAATACTATCACCATATGTTTTTGTGGGATGACGATGCTAAAAAAGTTGCCGGAGCATACAGAATGGGTTTAGGGTCTGAAATTTATCCAAAATATGGCATGGATGGTTTTTATTTAAATGAACTTTTCCGTTTTGAACCTGAATTACACGATATGATGTCTAAATCTATCGAAATGGGACGCGCCTTTATCATTAGAGAATACCAGCAAAAACCAATGCCGCTTTTCCTACTTTGGAAAGGAATTATTCACACTACTTTGCGATTTCCAGAGCACAAATATTTGCTTGGAGGGGTAAGTATTAGCAACCAATTTTCAGAATTTTCAAAATCGTTGATGATAGAATTTATGAAATCTAATTTCTATGACCCTTATATCGCGCAATACATTCATCCTAAAAAAGCATTTAAAGTTAAGCTTAAAGATGCAGATAAAGATTTTGTTTTTAATGAAGCAGAATCCGACTTGAACAAGTTCGACAAAATTATTGACGAATTAGAGCCGGGAACTTTAAGACTTCCTGTATTGATTAAAAAATACATTAAGCAAAACGCAAGAGTAGTTGCTTTTAACGTTGATCCATTATTCAACGATGCGGTTGACGGGTTGATGTACATTAGAATTTCAGATATTCCTGACAGCACTGTGAAGCCTGTTATGGAGGAGTTTCAAGCGGAATTAGAGCGAAAATTATCCGAGAAAGGGGATTTATAAAAATAAAAAAAGCGACAATTAAGTCGCTTTTTTTGTTACTGTTTAATTGGTTTTTTCTTTGATTAACTTTTTATAATTTTCCCAAGCTGTTGATGAAATGGTAGTTTGCTTTTGATACTTTTTATCTTTCAAATAAGCCAAAATATATTTAGCACGTTCTTCTGATTCTGGATGAGAAGAAACCCAATACAAACTATCGGACAAGTCGTTTTGCTGGGCCAATTCAAACATAAAATCGGCGAAAGGCTCCGGGTTAATATTGGCGTTAAGCAAATAATCAACACTTGTCATATCGGCCTCTTTTTCCAACGTTCGGTCATAGGCTGAAGAAGAAAGGGATTTTAAAATTTCTTTAACCACAACGCTACCTTTCCCTCCCGTACTTGCCGAAAGCAATACCGACAAACCAATTTCTTTAGAAAGTTTTTTCATGACATGATTGTTTTCAATATGAGCAATTTCATGACCTAAAACCCCTTGTAACGCTTCTTGATTTTTACATTCAGTGATTAATCCGGTGTAGACCACTAAGTGATTATTTGGCAACGCAAAAGCATTAATATCGTCTTTTTCAATAATATGAATCTTCAAGGAATCTCTCTCGATTTTATTATTTTTACAAATAGGTTCTATTAACTTATCCAATGTTTTACTAATAGAATCATTGAAAATTACTTTTTCTGTAGATGAAATTTCTTCCCAAATTAAGTCCCCAATTTTATTTTCTGACGAACTTCGAATTTGTTTTACATGAAATTCATTAACCCAATCAATTTGTGAAAGCCCATAAAAAAGACCGAAGAAAGCGACTATTAATAAAAGTCCCGGGAGTATGATTTTTTTTACCATTATGATTTACAGATTAAATTAGTCACATTTCCAAAAAAGAAAACTTCAACATGTTTTCCTTTTCTTGTTTGAACCGCACAGTATATTGTTGAAATAACTTCTAAAACATTAAAAACGATCACCGTAAATAAATAGGCAAAATAATAGTTAGTTGCTTTTTCATCTGTAAAAAGGATGGAAACAGTCCACCAAAAGCTATAGCTATTTGCGAAAAGCAATACGATTTGCGAAAGCAAGGCTTGGGTACAATGCCACCTCACAAAGAAGGTACTTTTTCGGTTTCCAATATAGAAAAATAAAGTGGCCAACAGATTGATAATTGGCAATGGCAATCCAGCAATTACAGCCACTAAAGACATTAAATAACTATTGCAAGCCTTTTCTCTTTCGTGTTCCGTTGGTTTATAGGCAAAAGTGGTTT
>CANHHG010000038.1 GCA_947460615.1 Bacteroidota bacterium | reverse complement strand
TAAAAAGCCACTTGTAGATCAATGGGAAACCAACCTTCAGATGAAAAAATATTTACAACAAAATCTTTAAACAATGGAGAATAAGAAAAAAAATTACATATTATTTATCGCCTTAAGTGCTGCTCTTGGGGGTTTATTATTTGGTTATGATACTGCTGTAATCTCCGGTGCCATAGGTAATTTAACAGAATATTTTAATTTAACACCCGTTGAAACTGGCTGGGCAATTTCAAGTGCATTGGTTGGTTGTATAATAGGTGCATTTGTGTCCGATTATTTAAGTAACCGTTTTGGGAGAAAAATTACCATGTTGGTAACAGCAATTTTATTTATTCTAAATTCAATTGGAACTGCCCTACCCGTTTCGTTTTCGATGTTTGTACTATTTAGAATAATCGGGGGTATTGGTGTGGGAATTGCTTCTATGGTTGTACCAATGTACATTGCTGAAATTGCTCCTCCTAAAAGACGGGGCGCTTTAGTAGGAAACTATCAACTGGCAATTGTAATCGGAATTGTGGTGGTTTATTTTGTCAACTATTTTATTGCGTTACAAGGCGATTCCAACTGGAATTTGAATATTGGTTGGCGTTGGATGTTTGGATCTGAAATTGTCCCTTCAATACTATTTCTAGTTTTTATATTTCTAATTCCTGAAAGTCCAAGATGGTTGTTACAAAAAGGGAAAACAACTGAAGCCGTTGAAGTATTAGAGAAAATAAATTCTCCAGAGGAAGTACTTCAAGTACAAGAAGAAATAGAAAATTCAATAAATGTAAAAGAAGTAAACCAATGGAAAAATTTGGTAAGTCCAATGTTTAAAAAAGCGCTTTTCGTTGGAATTGGACTTTCAGTATTACAACAATTAACAGGAATTAATGCCATTTTATATTATGCTCCTGAGATATTTAAAAGCTTAGGTAGTTCTACAGATGTTTCCTTATTAGAAACAAGTATTTTAGGAGTTGTGAATTTAATTTTCACTTTATTAGCCATTCGTTTTGTGGATAAAATGGGTCGAAAACCATTGTTATATATGGGTTCTATTGGTATGACAATTGCCCTAGCCGCAGTTGGATCGTTTATTTATTTTGAAGCTGTTGGTAATTGGGTATTGCCCTTTTTACTACTTTTTATGGCCTCCTTTAGCATTTCATGGGGACCAATAGTTTGGGTTTTATTATCTGAAATTTTTCCCAATAAAATTAGAAGTCTGGCATTAGCAATAAGCGTTTTTATTCAATGGATTGCCAATTTTGTAGTGACACAAGTTTTTCCAAGTTTGGTTGAAAATCAGTGGTTAAAAACACATTTTAATGGTGCATTCCCTTTTTATTTGTTTTCATTAATTTGTCTTTTATCATTACTATTTGTTTGGAGAAAAGTACCAGAAACCAAGAATAAAAGTCTGGAACAAATGGATTCATTATGGCAATAAAGAAAATAATAATTGTAGTACTTTCTATCATTGGATTTAATCCAAATTTCGCACAAAATAATTCAAAATTTGTAAATTCTTTCATTGGAACTAATGGAACTGGACATACATTTCCTGGGCCTTCTTTGCCTTTTGGTATGGTACAACCTGGTCCAGATAACTCTATTCAAGGATGGAATCATACCAGCGGTTATCAATATAAAGACACTTTACTTCTAGGCTTTTCGCAAATGCATTTCAGTGGTACTGGAATTGGTGAAATGGGAAATATTTTATTACTTCCATTCAATGATAAAAAATCAAAACTCAAAAATAGTTATTTCAAAGACACAGAAACTGCCTCTGTTGGGTATTATTCTTTATTAAAAAAAGACGATATAAAAGTCGAACTCACTTGTTCTGAAAGAGTGGCTTTTCATAAATATACTTTTCCTGATCAAAAAGGCAAATTGTTGTTGGATTTCCAACATGGAATTCAATTTTTAGATGACAGTTTAGTTCTAGAAAGTGATATAAAAATTGAAAATCCAACCACAATTTCTGGTTATTGTAAAACCAAAGGTTGGGTAACTAAAAAATATTTCTTTACGATTAATTTTGAAATCCCTTTTGAAAAATCAACAACACTTTCAAAGGAGAAAAAACAAAATGCTCCCAAATATATATTGGATTTTCTATTGCCAAAAAACAATACTTTACAAGTTAAAATAGCTTTATCAACTACAAGTACAGAGGGTGCTAAACTAAATTTAAAATCAGAAATTCCTCACTGGAACTTTGAAAAAGTAAAACAAAATGCCAAAGAGGTTTGGAATAATTATCTTAATCGAATAGTCATTGAAGCACCTCAAAAGCAAAAAGAAATTTTCTATACTTCTTTGTATCATTTATTGTTACAACCCAGCAATATAGCCGATGTAGATGGAAGCTATCGTGGAGTAGACGATACGATTGCATTAGCACCAAACAAAGAGTACTACTCTACCCTATCCATTTGGGATATATACAGAGGTGCTTTTCCCTTACTTCAAATTATTGCACCCGAAAAAATCGACGGAATTGTGAACACCTTACTTTTGCATCACAAAGCCGCTGGTTTTTTACCCATTTGGACCGCTTGGGGACAAGACAATTATTGTATGATTGGAAACCATGCTATACCAATGATTTTATCAGCTTACCAAAATGGATTCAAAGGCTTTGATGAAAAAGAAGGGCTTAAAGCAATGATTGAAACTTCAACCAAAAGTCATTTTAATTCCGATTGGGAATTGTACAATCAATATGGTTATTATCCCTTTGATAAATTGGATAACGAAGCTGTTTCAAGAACATTAGAAAGTGGCTATGATGATTGGTGTGTAGCACAAATGGCTGATAAATTAAATAATGAAGAAACTCATTTTATTTTCAGCAAAAGAGCTAACTATTATAAAAATCTCTTTGATTCATCTACCCAACTTTTTCGAGGAAAAGATACTAATGGCAATTGGAGAACACCATTTGATCCATTAACAGCAACCTCTCCAATGAATAATCCGGGCGATTATACTGAAGCGAATGCTTGGCAATATTTTTGGACACCAGCGCAATATGATATTGATGGAATGAAAAAATTACTTGGAGGAAAAGCTGCTTTTACCAAAAAACTAAATGATTTCTTTACTATTGAAAGTATAAATCCAAATAAATTTTTAGGTCAGGAAGCGATGATCGGACAATATGCTCATGGAAACGAACCAAGTCATCATATTGTCTATTTGTATGCTTATTCTGAAACCCCAAAAACGGGTCAAAAATATATTAATAGAATAATCAATAATTTTCATAACAATACTCCAAATGGTATGATTGGAAATGACGATTGTGGTCAAATGAGTGCTTGGTATATTCTATCCTCATTAGGTTTTTATCCTGTAAATCCTGCAAATGGTGAGTTTGTATTTGGAGTGCCACAATTTAAAAAAGCCACTTTACATTTGAAAGACAATAAAAAATTTACCATTAATGCTTTAAACATCACGTCAAAAAATAAATTTCAAAAAGATCCCAAGCTGAACAATTCTGAATTAAAAAGACCTTATATAAATTATTCTGAAATAATGTCTGGTGGAACTTTAAATTTTCAAATGACGAATAAATAATCTTTATGAAAAACCTATTACTATCGTTACTTATACTCTTTACTTATACAGTAAATTCTCAGCAAAAAAATCAAAATAAAGTCGCAGAAAAATATCAAATTCTTCCGTTTGGAAGTATAAAACCTTCCGGTTGGTTAAAAGTTCAAATGCAAAAAGATGTAGATGGTTTTGTAGGAAATCTGGATAAATTGGTCCCTGATTTAATTAATGATCCTATTTATGGTTCTGGTAGACTGCATAAAAACAGCAAATTGAAAGATTTAGGAAACAATAAAGAAGGAGATACCGAAGGCTCGGAACAATACAAATGGTGGAATAGCGAAACGCAATCCAATTGGTGGGACGGCTATATCAGAAATGTAATTCTTCTTAACGATAAGAAAGGATTAGAAAAAGTGAATAATTACATTCAAAAAATCCTTAAATCGCAAGATGTAGACGGTTATATCGGGATTTATGATAAAGAATTGCGGTACCATTTCAACTCAGAAAATGGCGAACTTTGGTCGAAAACAACCATGTATAGAGGATTGCTTGCCTACTTTGAATATTCAAGAGATCCAAAACTATGGTACGCGATTGTGCGAGCAGTCGATAATGTAATGACCAATTATCCTATAAATAATTCAAGTCCGTATTCTTCTGGTAAGGAATTTAATGGTGGTGTTTCTCACGGATTGACATTCACTGATGTATTGGATAAAATGTACCAAATCACAGGTGATACAAAATATACCGATTATGCCCTATTTTTATATAGAGACTTTTGCAAAACGTATCAATCAGAAAAAGATGTTCAATTGGAGAATATCTTGAATCCTAACTACAAATTACAATCTCATGGCGTTCATACTTATGAGCATTTACGACCACTGATCGTTGCAGCTTATGCCAATAAAAATATAGAATTACAAAAAGCACTAGAAATTTATATTCAGAGAATTGAAAAATCAACCACTTTAACTGGTGGTGCGATTGGAGATGAATGGATTGCCCAAAGAAGCGCAAACGCAACACAAACAGGCTATGAATATTGTTCTTTGCATGAATTATTGGACAGTTATTCGGTATTATTTCAAAAACAAGGAGACATTAAAACTGCCGAAGTTATAGAAACTATTTTTTATAATGCCGCTCAAGGTTCAAGAAACCCAGATCATTCATGTATTGCTTATTTAAAAACGGATAATTCTTTTGAAATGGATGGTACAAAAAATGGAGAAGTTGAACACAATCGAAAACAAACTAGGTATAAATATTCACCAGCTCACCAAGATGTGGCTGTATGCTGTAACCCCAATGCAGGAAGAATTACTCCTTATTTTATTGAAAAATCTTGGATGAAAGAAAGTGATAATGTTTTGGTTAATGTACTGCTAATGCCAAACATTGTAGAAACAAAAATTGAAAATCAAAATGTAACAATTGAAACAGTTACAGAATATCCATACCAAAATAAATTTATTTTCAAAATTTCAAACCCAAATTATAGACAATTTTTAATTAAAATTAGAAAACCATCATGGGCTTTAAAAGTGATCACTAATGAAAGTTATACTTTAGAAAATGAATTCTTAGTGATTGACAGAAAATTGGGTAAAGAAGACAAAATACAAATAGAATTTACAGCCGAAATTAAAATAAAAGAAGATGCTAATAAAGAAAAATATTTTACTTATGGTTCCTTATTCTATGCCAAGCCTATTGAAGCAATTGAACAAAAAGGAAAGTCTTATTTAAACAATTTTGATGATTTATTTTATATTTCAAAAAGTAAAAAAAGTTATCAATTTATAAATGAAAATAATGCGAAATTTGATAATGGTAAAATACAAATTAAAGCAAAAGACAACTTTAATAATGAAATTGAAACAATAGATTTAATACCATTTGGAAAAACAATATTAAGACAAGTTAGTTTTTAGTAATTATTTAGAATTTAACCACAACTCCCTGTAGGATTTTTTATTGTCATATATAGCGGCTTGCTTTTCTATGTTGAAATAACGATTTTCTCTAGGGTCATTGCCTACAGCAGCTAAATAAGCCCAATTACCCCAATTGCTAGATACATCATAATCAATTAATTGTTGTTCAAAATAAGCAGCTCCTAATCTCCAATCCAATTTCAAGTCATTACAAAGATAACTTGCCACATTTTGACGGCCTCGATTACTCATGAAGCCAGTTAATTTCAATTCTATCATATTGGCATCCACAAAATCAACTCCTGTAGTTCCCTCTATCCAATCCTGTAATTTTTGAATATCGTTGTTTACTTTGCGATCTCCAATATTTTTAATGCCCGTTGGTTGAAAGAATTTAGATTGGTGTTTTTTCATCATAAACCGGAAATAATCTCGCCATAACAATTCGAAAACCAACCAATAAGTAGAATAATTAGCACTAAATTCAGCTTCATATTGCTTCAATTCTTGATAAATAAATCTTGGTGAAATACAACCCAAAGCTAGCCAAGCAGAGAATTTAGAGGAATAATCAGCTCCTACCAATCCATTTCGAGTTTCTTTGTAATTTGAAATACATTTACTTTCAAAAAAATAATGATTTAATCTTTCAATAGCTTTTGACTCTCCGCCTTTAAAATCTAACGCAGCTCTGGAATCTATTTTTTGAAAAAGCAATCCTAGATCCAATAACGATGGAAGTTTTAATGGTTCAATTATTGGTGATTTGATTGTGCTTGGAGACTCAAATGAAGGTCTTATTACTGCCTCTTTTTCGGTTTTCTTTCTGAAGTTGGAAAAAACATCTGGAATATCTTTTATTGTAAAAGGCAGATCTTCGGCATGATACAAAGTACTGGTGCTAAAGGTTTGAAACTCACATTTCAATTTAAATAGCGCTTCCTGTACATTGGATTCCGTTTGACGCTCTTCGAAAGCCACTTCTCTTTTCGCTACCACTTTACTAGCTTTAAATCGACTAACTATCTTTGGAATTTCAACTTCGGGCGCTCCATTTAAAATTAATAATCCAGAGCCTAATATTCGAAGATTATTATCTAAATCAATTAACGATTCTAATAAAAATTGCGCTCTAAAGCTACCTGTTTTTTGAAATCCAAATTCAGAATTTGTAAAATGGGATTCGTCAAAACAATAAACTGGTACAATTGAATCGCCCTGAGCTATTGCTTTAACAAGTGTTTCATTATCATGTAATCGTAAATCTGTTTTAAACCAAACAACAATAGTTCTCATAAATTATTTATGTCTTTTAAATAAAAATCAGCTTGTTCAAGTAATGCGGTTTTATCTTCGGGTTTCATTTTCCTCCATACGTTGTACATCATTCCAATTCGTGGATTTTTTGCAAGTTTACTTTCATTTTTATCATAAAAATTCCAATACAAACTATTGAAAGGACAAGCTTTATGACCTGTTTTGATTGCTTTTTTATAATGACAACTTACACAATAGTTACTCATTTTGTCAATGTAGGAGGCTGAACTCACATAAGGTTTAGTGCCTACAATTCCACCATCTGCAAATTGGCTCATACCACGCGTATTAGTGATTTGTACCCATTCAAATGCGTCAATGTAAATTCCTAGATACCAAGCATCTATTTCATCAGGATGAATCCCGGCTAAAAGAGCAAAATTGCCTGTAATCATTAAACGTTGAATGTGATGCGCATACCCATAGTTTAAGGATTGATTTATTGCGTCTTTTAAACAGTTCATTTTAGTGTTCCCTGTCCAATACCAAGAAGGTAATTTTTCTAAATTATTGAAATAATTTAAAGTTGCATAATCCGGCATTTGATTCCAATAAATACCACGCATGTATTCCCTCCAACCTATAATTTGTCTAACAAAACCTTCCAACTGATGGTACTCTATTTCATTAGAACGATCTTGCCATTCTTTAGTCACTTTGTCAATCACTTCTTTGGGTGAAATTAATTTGATATTCATCGAAAAAGAAATCCGAGAATGATATATCGACCATTCATTGGGTGACATCGCATCCTGAAAACTTCCAAATAATGGCAAACATTCGGCAGCAAAAAAGTCCAATAAAGCTAGTGATTGCTCTCTATTTATTGGCCATATAAAATGTTTAGCCTGTATTGATCCAATCGTTTTTATATCCGTTTTATTAATTTCAATTAGAATTTCCGAAACATCATTATTAAAAACAAAAGGGGAAGTTGGCTTATGATCTTTGGGTAACTTTTTTCTATTATCGGTATCATAATTCCATTTTCCTGTAAGCGGTTGGTCCCCTTCCATTAATACATTGTGTTTTTTTCTCATTGCACGATAAAAACTCTCCATTAAAAAAGTTTTTTTACCTTCAAAAAAATCACCCAACTCATTTCTAGAGGTAAAAAAATGTTCTGAATCAACGGATTTACTTGGAATAGAAATAGTATTACAAAGCTGTCTTATATCCTGATCAACTCGATATTCATCGGGAAGTTGGTATTCAAAGTCAGTAAATTGAAATTGTGAAATCAGATTTTGAATGTTATCATGAATCGATTGTAGATTATTATCATCGTTCAAATGAAGATAAATCAATTTGTGATTATTAGATTTTAATTGGTTCGCAAAATTTCGCATTGCTGCAAACATACCTACCACTTTTTGAATGTGATGCTGCACATAATCGGTTTCCGTTCTGATTTCCATCATTAGGTAGGTCACCGAATCATCAACCGATTTATACCAAGAATGATTACTAATCAATTGGTCGCCGAGAATTAATCGTAATGTTTTTTTCATTATTTTTTGTGCATTCTACACTTATCACTACAATATTTGACTTCCTCCCAAACTTTTTCCCATTTCTTACGCCAAGTAAAAGGTTTGTTGCAAACCGGACAGGTTTTACTAGGTAAATTTTGTTTTTTAACCCCTTTCATTATTTAATAATTGAGGTAATCTCTAAATTTGGTTTTGCATAACTTAAGCGATCCAATTGAACTGTTTTATGATAGCTATCTAGTCCTGAACAAGTAATGGTATTGGCTTTTTCAATATCTACAAATCCATCTTCATTAATAATATCTTCTGGTATATATATGTGAATAATCTCTCCAATAATTAGAGTGGTATTGTTTACCGAAATGTCAATTTTCTCTTTAAATTCAACACCCAATTGAATTTTACTTTCAGACACATAAGGAGCAAAAAAATGGTCTTTAAATTCAGGGGTTAAACCTGTTTTTTCAAATTCAGAGACATCTTGATCGTAACGGGCTGATGTTTGATGGGCTTGTTTATATATTGATTCGTTGATATGATTTAAAGTAAAATAACCGGTATTAATAATGTTATTAAAAGTATTACGTTCTGGTGGAGAGGGACGAAATATTAACCCTATTAAAGGTGGATTGGCACCAATATGAAAAATGGAACTAAATATTGCCAAATTCGTATTACCTTCTAAATCAGAAGTTCCAACTAATGAAACACTTTTAAAACCGCCTAAACTATTTATTAAATGAACACGTTTGTTTTTATCCAAGGACATTAACGATTCAGAGTTGAAATTAATTATCATTCACGAATTTATTTATTCTATTACAATCCATTTTTTGTCACTATTCAATTGAAATGTTCCAAGGTGTTCTTTATTCCATTCGGTTGGAGATATTAATGACAAAAAATTATTTCCATCGTCACCTCTATATAAATGATACGTTTCCCCAATTACAGGTTCAAATGAAAAGTTGGCATTATAAACCAATTCATTGTATTCAAATTCCTTCATCAAGTTTTCATACTGAATTCTTAATTCATTGAATTTACTTTCAAATTGTTTGTTAACATTACTAATCCCTCTACTTTTCCATGAAACTAAATTATCAATATGTATTACTGGAGCCCCCACATTCGTGGGATACGACAATAAACTAGCATTATAACCTTCGCCATCCGTGAAAACTACATTATCTGGAATAAGTTTAGCCATTTTTATAATTTTAAAAAAATTAACATATTATTTTGTTTAACAAAAGTAGAAAATAATTAAACATTATTTACCTTTACACTCATAAAATTAGATAAAAAAAATATGGCAACTAAAAAATCAGAAATTTCAAAAGACAAAATTGTATCGATGTATATGGAGTATGTATTAGAGCATAATGAAAAGCCAAAATCAGTATATCAATTTTCTAAATTAAATAACATTACTGAAAAAGAGTTTTACAACTTCTTTGGAACAATTGAAAGTATTGAAAAAGAAATTTTTAATTTGTTCTTTGAAAAAACAATTTCGCTTTTACATAAAGATAAAGATTTTGAATCCTATGACATGAGAAGCAAATTATTAAGTTTCAATTTTACTTTTTTTGAACTATTAACCGCCAATAGAAGTTATGTACTTCTGACTTTAAAAGAATCTGGAAGCCAACTTAAAAATCTAATGCAATTGACCAGTTTAAGAAGTAGTTTCAAAGATTTTGTATCTGAAATAATTACCGAGGATATCAAAACAAAGCAAGAACAATTTCAAAATTTTCAAGAAAAAGCTATTCAAGAATCGTGTTGGTTTCAATTACTTTTGACAATGAAATTTTGGATGGATGATACTTCACCAGCGTTAGAAAAAACAGATATTTATATAGAGAAGTCAATAAATACTGCTTTTGAATTAATGAATGTTGCCCCATTAGACAGTTTAATCGATTTTGGAAAATTTATCTTTAAAGAAAAAATATATTCAAAATAATGAAAACTATAGACTATATACCCACATCTAAAATACAAAGAGCAACAAAACTAGTACAAACAGGTGCAAAAGTTGGTGTTAATTATTTGAAATATTATGGTGAGAAAATGGTTAATTCCGAATTAAATAGGGATAAACTAAACATAAACAATGCAGAAGATATTTATGATGGTCTGAAAAGTCTAAAAGGAAGTGCACTTAAAGTGGCTCAGATGTTGAGTATGGACAAGAGTTTTTTACCTCAAGCCTATGTTGAAAAATTCTCGTTATCTCAATTTTCGGTTCCCCCCCTATCCGCTCCACTGGTTTTAAAAACATTCAAAAATAATTTTGGCAAATCTCCCTATGAGATTTTTGATTCATTTAATGCCAATTCAGTGAATGCAGCAAGTATAGGGCAAGTTCATAAAGCGGAGAAAAACGGTAAGATATTGGCTGTGAAAATTCAATACCCCGGAGTTGCCAATAGTATTTCATCTGATTTGTCATTGGTAAAACCAATAGCAATTAGAATGTTTAATCTTCAAGGCAAAGATTCTGATAAGTATTTCAAGGAAGTAGAGGACAAATTGATTGAGGAAACCAATTATCTATTGGAATTAAATCAAAGCCAAGAAGTGGTGAAGGCATGTGAAAAAATTGAAAATATAATATTCCCACAATATTACCCTGAATATTCTTCAGAGAAAATTATTACGATGGATTGGATGAATGGAATTCATCTTTCTGAATTTACGGCAATTAATAAAAATTCAGAAATTGCAAATAAACTAGGGCAAGCCTTATGGGACTTTTATATGTATCAAATACATATTTTGAAAAAAGTACATGCTGATCCACACCCAGGAAATTTCTTAGTAAATGACAATAATCAATTAATCGCTCTTGATTTTGGATGTATGAAAAAAATTCCAATTGATTTTTACGTTCCTTATTTTGAACTCATAGACAAAAAGGTAATCAATAATCCAAAATTATTTAAAGAAAAACTTTTTGAGTTAGAAATACTAAGGAGTGATGATTCAAAAGAAGAAGTCGAGTATTTCACCACTATGTTTTTCGATCTAATGTACTTGTTTACTTTGCCTTTCCAAGAAGAAAATTTTGATTTTTCCAACCCAGAATTTTTTGGAGATATCGCTAAATTAGGAGAACGATTTGCAAAAGATACCAATATAAGAAAGATGAATGGTAACAGAGGTTCCAAACATTTCATTTATATGAACCGTACTTTTTTTGGATTGTATAACTTGATGTATGATTTAAAGGCTTCTATTATAGTAAACCAATATCAAAAATACCATACAAATTAAAATTATATTGAATATTAATTGAGTCGGTTATAAATATAAGTATGGATTTATTTACTCCTGAAGAGCAAGAAAAAGTATTTGAGATAATTTCATTATTAGATGGTGAAATTTTATTTATGAGAAACTTCTTATCTCCAACAAAAGCTAAACATTACTTTGATTGTTTACAAAATAACATTAATTGGAAACAAGAAGAAGTTCGCTTTTATGGAAAAACCTTTCCTGTACCACGAAAAACCGCTTGGTATGGATATGAAGGTTTTAATTATTCTTATTCTGGAATAACTTGTTTTCCAGAAATTTGGACCAAGGAGCTGCTGGAAATAAAATCTCAGATTGAACAATTTATCCCAGAGGAAGATTTTACAAGTGTTTTATTAAATTTATATTCTAATGGTAATGATAAAATGGGTTGGCATTCTGATAATGAAAAAGAGCTTGGAATAAACCCAACCATTGCCTCTGTTAGTCTGGGAGAAACGAGACGATTTGATATAAAAAATAAGAATAATTCTGAATTACAGTATAAATTTGAATTGACTTCAGGTTCATTACTAATTATGAGAGGGGCCTTACAGCACCATTGGATTCATCAAATACCAGCTCAAAAAAAAGTAAAGAATGCAAGAATTAACTTAACTTTTAGGACTATAAAAAAAAGCCTCTAGAGAAATCTAGAGGCTTTTAATTTTTATAAAACCTAAATAAAATCAGAAAGAGCTAGTTATAAAGTGTTTAAAAAATTAATTAAAACTAACAAGCTAGATTCTTCATTAAATTTGATTTTATTTTCATTTAAAAACAATTCAATAGCATCTTTTGACGTGGGAAAAAGTTTTAATAAATCTGATTTTTTTTCTGGGAATACGGTCAAACTATCTTGAATTTTTATAAAAAATTTGCTTTTTTCTACAACATATTTGGCTGGTTTTTCCTCTGCGTAGGGAGAACTTGGGATATAAGGCGGTATAAATTTTACTTTCTCTTTTTTATAAAGCAGGTATTTGGAATTCTTTGATTTGTTTATAATAATTAAATAACCATTATTTTCTTTTTTATCATAATCTATAAAGTATTGGTAGGTTTTATTATTGATAGTTAATTCACAATCTTTGTTTTTATTTAAATAATATAATTTGCCATCAAGTACAAATTCCATTTCTTCTTTGTAAGTGTTGTAACGAATTGGAGGAGTAACTTCAGAAATACAGGAAAAAGTCGATGAATAAAAATTTTTGTCTATGTACTCCGTACCATCAATATTATTTGATTTTATGTCAGTTGAATTAGCACCAGTGGAAATTATCCAATTTGCATAATTAGTAGAAAACGCATTATTTTGACTCGAAGCACTTTGAAAACAAAATAAAAGGAAGAAAAAAACAAATTTGTTATACATCATGTGAATTATTTTAATTTTAAAAATATCAAATTTACAAAATAAATATTGTGGAACTCACTTTATTAAAAGGAAATAGAATTTAGTTCAGTAGTAATCAAAAATGCTAGTAAATAAAATCAAAAAAAACACTCGAAAAATTAAATAAATCTAAAATAGAGCTAATAAAATGAGTACACTATTTTATGACTTGATTTTTTCTTGGTATCCTTCTATGACTTTGATGGCCTTTTCTGATTGTAAAAGTTTAACTTTATAAAGAGCAGTAAGCCGATCATAAGTAGTTTTAGGGCCTCCTATTTGAATGGCTTTAAGATAATTTATTTCTGCACTTTTATAACGTTCAAAATATTCATCTATTTTTCCTCTTGCCAAATAACCATCAACGGGTGAGAATTTCATTAATTGGTTTGCATAGTTTTGCGCTTTTTTCTCACTTCCGCCAAAAAGCCCAGGTACTTGAAGATAATACTCTATCAATGCCCAACGTGCCTCTAGATGATTTGATTTTAAACTTATAGCTTTTTCAAATGAGTCCTTCATATCACCAATCAAACGAATCGCAACCCATTTTCCTCCAGCTTGAGATTTCAAACCCAATGCACCACCATATTTATAATAAAAATTGGCTTCATCAGGTTTTAATTTTATTAGCATCCGATAATAGGAAATCGCTTTTTCTAAATTGTTTAAATGAATTGAAATATCACCAAGGTGTTCAATAATTTTTACATGGTATGGAGAATCTTTAAGTTCGTTTTCAAAAAGTGGCTTTGCCAAAGCATATTTTTCCTGATTAAATAGCTTTACTGCTTTCTCAAAATTGGTTTGAGAAAAAGAAAATAAAGGAATTAATAATAATATTAAATAGTATTTTTTCATTGAAAATTAAAGCATTTAATCAAAAAACAAAGGTAAGTTTTAATATGGATATTGTAAAAAAAAGTCGATTTAGAAATTTATTTCTATAGATTTTCATAAAAAAAGCCTCTAGATTTTTCTAGAGGCTTTTGGTTTAAGTGAACTCTATTGACTTATTTTCAAACCAAATGTTAGAATTTCTAACTCATTTTGTTGAAAATATACCATAGAATATCTTTCAGATTGATATAATTTCTGTTGCTTTAACTTAAGAACCCCTGTTATTAATTTAAGAATGTAATGAGTGATGATTTAATTAGTTAATTCAATAATTTTAGTAAGCTCAAAAATATAATAATTTACATCTAAAGATTTATATTTTATAAAGACTGGCGGATTATAAGGGTGCTTTTATTTTCTATTTGCTCCTTTTTTCCGTTCAAAATCATTTGTGCTAAAACTTTTCCCATCGCTTCAAAATCTGTAGATATGGTTGTTATGCCGTTTTCAACCACTTTTTTCAGGGTGGTTTCGTTGTAGGAAATAATTCCGAAGTCTACACCAAGAACTAAATTTTGAAGCTTAGATTTTTCAATCACTTTAACTAAATCTCTATCGTCGGGAATTATATATACTTCGCCTTTATTTATTTTACGGTCTTTAAATTCCTTATAAACAGTATGGTTAAATCCGTAGTCTCTACAAAATTTTTTAAAACCAATTTTCATTCCCACAGGTTCCCTAAAACCAGGAAAAATCATATTTAATTTTACATATTTGTTTAATTTAGTTTTACCTTTTTCTAATCCATTATAAATATCTTTCTTGTGATTTTGATAAACAGCAGGAAATGATTTTAATTCAGGATTTGTTTGGTCTAATATATAAACATCATCAACTGGTAGGGTTCTAATTATAGCTGCCGCCCCATCTAAATTAGTTGGCATAATTATATATTTAGTATAGTTCCCATTACTTTCGTTGATTATTTTATTGAACATTTGAAGATTAAAATGATGAAAAAAAATATCAACCTGAGTATTCATTCCAATATTTTCTATAAAGGAATTATATAAATCTTCCTTAAAAATATTAAGCTCATCAAAAAGTAAAAATATCCGTTTTTTTATTTTTACCTCAATGGTCTTTATATAGTATCCTTTACCAAGAATAGAGTATATAATTCCTCTTTTTTTTAATTCTTCGTAGGCCTGAAGTACAGTATCACGGGATATAGAAAACTCTAGACATACTTTGTTGATTGATGGAAGTTTTTCATCCTTTTTTAAATGACCTTTTTCAATTGTTTTTTCAATTGAGGAAATGATTTGTTTGTACTTTGGAATTCCTTGATTATCTTGAATATTTATGACGCGCATATTTTTTTTACAAAAATACATAAAAACTGGTAGGTACTAGTATGAAAAATAATGATAATTAATTTAAATTTGAAATTCACTTTTCATAAAAAATATATAAAAAAATTAATGAATTCATTTATAAATAAGTATTCTACAATCAAATTCTTTGGAAATTTGCCTGATGATGGTGTAATTAATTCTTGTGAAATTTACAATAAAAATGGAATGCAAATGAAAATTATCACTTATGGAGCAACCATAACCTCACTGAAAATACCTTTGGAAAATGGAAGTTTAATTGATGTAGTGTTGGGTTTTGATACCATGGAAGCTTATATAAATTCTTTCCATCTAAATAGTGCACCATATTTTGGATCAACAGTAGGACGTTATGCGGGAAGGATTAACAATAGTGTTTTTAGTTTGAATGGCAAATTTATTGATTTGAATAGCAATAATAATGGGCATTCCTTGCATGGAGGAAATATTGGCTTTAGCCAAAAAATATGGCAGATTAAAAATGTGTCCGAAGGAGAAAATCCATCTGTAACGTTAAGTTATTTCAGCCCTGATGGAGAAGAAAATTTTCCTGGAGATTTATCGATAGATTTGACCTACACTTTATCCGAAGAAAATGAATTGATTATTGAGTACGTTGCCTCTACTTCAGAGGATACTATAATAAACTTGACCCATCATAGTTATTTTAATCTTGATGGGCATAATTCAACTATTTTAGAACAGGAATTGCTAGTTCATTCGAATAAAATATTGGAAACCAATGAACATAATATTCCAACGGGTCAATTTTTAAATTTACAAGACAACTCTTTTGATTTTAATAAAGCTAAAATATGCCCAGAAAAAATAGATACCACTTTTGTTTTGAAAGAAGTTGAAGAATACTCGGTCTCACTTTACAGTTCTAAAAATAATTTAAAAATGTTGGTTTATACAAATCAGCCAGCTGTTCATATATATGTAGGAGGAAATTGTAATAATGAAATAAAAGGAAAGGAAAATTCGGATTATCACAATTTGAGTGGGATTTGTTTTGAAACACAAAATTTTCCTGACGCACCTAATCATGATAATTTCCCTAGCTCTATTTTAAGAAAAGAAGAAATGTACCATCATAAGACTATGTATAAATTTCAAAATTAGGCAAACCCTATTTAAAGAAATTAAATATAACCAATCAAGTAATAAATAATGAATGAGATTTTAATTAAAGACACAACTGATTTTTTTAAAGATAAATTTGGAAACTTACCCGATAAAATTGTTCTTTCCCCAGGAAGAATAAATATTATTGGTGAACACATAGATTACAATGATGGTTATGTATTACCAGCAGCTATTAATAAAATCGTTTGTTTTGCATTCGAAAAAAACAATTCTAAAACTGCAAAAATTCATGCGATTGATCTGAATGAGTCAATAGCAATAGACGTCACTAAAGAAGAAATAGTTAGTGAAATCATTTGGACTAATTATTTACGGGGTGTATTGTTTCAATTAAAATTAAAAGGACACAAAATAGGCGGTTTTAATTGCGTTTTTAGTAGTAATATTCCAATTGGTTCTGGTTTGTCCTCCTCGGCGGCATTAGAATGTGGATTTTTGTTTGGAATCAACAAATTATTTAATCTAGATATAAAACCTATCGATATGGCTTTAATGGGCCAAAGTGCTGAGCACTGGGTTGGAATAAATTGCGGAATAATGGATCAATTTTCTAGTATAATGGGATTGGAAAACAAAGTAATAAAAATTGATTGCCGTACTTTGGATTATACTTACCACGATGCTGATTTTGCCAATTATTCTTTACTATTATTTGATAGTAACTTACAACATTCCTTATTTACATCCGAATATAATAATCGACGAATAGAATGTGAAGAAGGATTAAGTATTATTAATGAAAATTATCCTGAAATTAATAGCTTTAGAGATTGTAATGAAGAATTATTAATTGGTTTGAAATCTAAAATGACGGATAATGTTTTTAGAAGAAGTTTATATGCCGTAAAAGAAATAAAACGGGTCATTCAAGCTTGTACTGCGCTAGACAAAGGCGATATTGAAACGTTAGGGAAATTAATGTTTGAAACTCATCAAGGATTGTCTGAAGATTATGAAGTAAGCTGCGCAGAATTAGACTATTTGGTAGATTTGGCAAAAGCCGAAGAGGATGTAATTGGATCTCGATTAATGGGAGGTGGATTTGGAGGTTGCACGATCAATTTGGTAAAAAAAGGAAGTGAAGATATAATAAAAGATAAATTTACCAAATTATATGCTGAACATTTCAAAATAGATTTAATAACTTATGATGTGAAAATTTCTAACGGCACATCGCTATATAAAAACTAATTCATAATGAAACAATTTGAAATATCCGAAGATCCGCACCGACGATTTAATCCGCTCATAAACGAATGGGTTTTGGTTTCTCCACACCGAGCAAAACGTCCTTGGCAAGGTCAAAAAGAAACTCTAGCAAACGATGAAAGACCTGAATATGATTCAACTTGCTATTTATGTCCTGGTAATGTTCGGGCTAATGGAGAAGAAAATCCAAATTATATGAGTTCATTTGTTTTTGAAAATGATTTTGCAGCTTTAAAAAAAGAAGAAATTGAGTTTGAAGAAAGTAAGGACGAAACTTTCTTCAAAATAAAACCAGAGAGAGGAATTTCAAGAGTGGTTTGTTTTTCACCAAAACACAATATCACTTTGCCAGAAATGGATTTGTCAACTATCGAAGAAATTATTCGAACTTGGCAACGGGAATATACGGATTTGGGAGATGTTGATTACATCAATTATGTTCAAATTTTTGAAAATAAAGGAAGTGTCATGGGGTGTAGCAATCCACATCCACATGGCCAAATATGGGCCCAATCCTCTTTGCCTACCCAAGTAGAAAAAACACAAAGCAGTTTAAAAACTTATTTTAACAAAAACAGTAGTAATTTGCTTTTGGATTATTTGAATAAAGAATTAGATGCAAAAGAACGCATTGTCATTGAAAATAAAAATTTCGTTGCCTTAGTTCCTTTTTGGGCAATTTGGCCTTTTGAGACAATGATTATTTGCAAACGTCATATCACAAAAATTACAGATTTTACTCTTGTTGAAATTGAAGATTACGCAAGTATTCTTAAATTATTAACGATAAAATACGACAATCTTTTTGAGACCTCTTTCCCCTACTCTTCAGGTATACATCAAGCACCAACTGATGGAGAACTTCACCAAGAATGGCAATTTCACATGCACTTTTATCCACCTTTATTGCGTTCGGCAACAGTTAAAAAATTTATGGTAGGATATGAAATGATGGGAGAATCTCAACGAGACATTACTGCTGAAAAAAGCGCTAAAATGTTAAGAGATTTGTCTGACGTACATTATAAAAGTAAATAAGACATGAAAATAGTAGTAACTGGCAATGGAAAGCGCTTGGAAATGGGAACAAAAAGTTAGGGAAAAATAACTTTCAATAAAATCTAAAAAATCAACATAGATTAAAAAAAATTTACACTATTAATTTAATTAACCTACAAAAACCAAAATTATGAATACATTACAATTTACAGACTACATGGTCTTTCTTGTTTACTTTTTTATAGTAGCTGGATATGGCTATTGGATTTACAAACGAAAACAAACAGCCAAAAACTCTGCTTCGCATGATTACTTCTTGGCTGAAGGATCGTTAACTTGGTGGGCTATTGGAACATCC
>CANHHG010000037.1 GCA_947460615.1 Bacteroidota bacterium | reverse complement strand
TCACCTCTTTACCAACGGCTACTATTACTTATGCAGGAACTCCTTTCTGTACTACTTTAACTACAGGTCAAGCGGTTACATTAACAGGAACAGCAGGATATACTGGAGGAGTTTACAGTGGAAGCACCGGATTAAGTATTGATGCTACTACTGGATCGATTACTCCAAGTACTAGTACTCCAGGAAGTCATACTATTACTTATACTATTGCAGCTTCAGCAGGATGTTCTCAAGTTACAGCTACAGCCACTGTAATTGTAAATCCTATTCCAATAGCTACAGCTACCCCTTCTGCAATTACTATTTGCTCATTAGATATTACAAATATTGCTTTATCTAGTAATGCAATTGGTACAAGTTATGTATGGACTTCAGCATCAACGAATGTTACTGGAGCGTCATCTTCTACAGGTAATAATATTTCTGATACATTAACAGTTACTGGTAATGTTCAAGGAACTGTAGTATATACGATTACACCATCTGGAAGTGGTTGTACAGGTTTACCTATCACTGCAACGGTAACAGTCAATCCATTGCCAATTGCATCTATTTCAGGAACTGCAACAATATGCTACAATACTTCAAGTTTGATTGGTTTTTCAGGAACGCCAAATGCTATTGTTACCTATACAGTCAATGGAGGTACGAATCAAACAGTAACACTTGATAATTTAGGTGTAGGTTCCGTTTCAACAGGAAACATTATAGCTACAACCACTTATCAATTAGTTAGCGTTCGAACATCAGGTATTCCATCGTGTAGTCAAACTCAAACAGGTTCTGTAATTATAAATGTAATTCCTGTTCCGCAAGTTAATTCAGTAATTTCATCTTCTACAATCTGTTCTGGTCAACCAACAGGCATAACGCTTTCGAGTAACGTAACTACTGCTACCTATAGTTGGACTGTTGCTCAATCAGGTGTTACGGGTGCAATTGCAGGAAATGGTTCTATTATTTCACAAGTTCTTACTACTACAGGTGGAGTTCCAGGTTCTGTTACCTATTCTGTAATGGCAAATGAAGGTGTTTGTCAAGGACCTTCTATACCAATAACTATTACCGTTAATCCTATCCCTGTAGTTACTCCTTCAACTGTATTACAATCGATTTGTTCTGGAAGTGTTTCTCCAATACAATTATCTAGTAATGTAGTTGGAACGTTATTTAATTGGAATGTAGTGCAAACAAATGTTACAGGTGCAAGTAATGGTTCAGGAAATATCATAGCTCAAGTGCTAACTACAACAAGTAATAATTTAGGTGAAGCGGTTTATTCTGTAACACCAACTGTTGGAGGATGTCCAGGAGTATCCATGTTGATAACTGTAAGAGTAAATCCAATTCCTGTGGCAACGGCAAATGTAGCTGAAACTACCATTTGTTCTTCTTCAACGACAAATATTGCTTTAACAAGTTCGGTTGCGAATACAACATTTTCTTGGACAGTCATTCAAACAGGTATATTTGGTGCATCTTCAGGTACAGGAAATTCAATAGCTCAAACATTGACAACAGTGAGTAATACACCAGGGTCTGTTATTTATACAATTACTCCAGCAATTAATGGATGTTTAGGTGCTCCAATATCGGTAACAATTACTGTAAATCCAACGCCAGAAGTGTTTGGATCATCAACATCAACAATTTGTAGTGGAGAAACTCCAAATATTTCGTTATTTCCAAGTATTGCTGCGACCACATTTGCATGGACGGTAAATGCAAATAATGTCACGGGTGCACAAGCAGGTACAGGAGTGGTAATTAATGATATACTAACTGCTTCTCCTAATTTAGGAACTGCAACTTATACAGTAATTCCAACAGCTAATGGATGTACAGGTAAACCATTAACGTTAGTAATTACTGTGAATCCAGCGCCAGCTCCACAAATAAATGATGGAATAATTTGTGTGAATCAAACGACAAATTTATCGTATAAAAATTACACATTAAACACCAATTTAAGCAACGCGCTTTATGATTTTGAATGGTATTATAATGGTGTGATTATCAATGGTGCAGTAAGCAATACCTACGAGGCAACCCAAGCTGGAACTTATTCTGTATTTGCGACCAATACCGCTACTGGTTGCAAATCAATATTATCAAGTGCGGTGGTTACTGCTTCTTTCCCAGGAACTACTATCAGTACAACAGAAACGCTTGCATTTAGTGATAATGCTATAATTACAGTTGATGTTTCAGGAGGAAATGCAACATTTTTATATTCATTGGACAATGGTCCAACTCAATCTTCAAATGTGTTTACGAATGTTTCCCCAGGATCTCATATTGTTACGGTAACCGATGCTAACGGTTGTACTAATTTAACTAAACTTGTATTAGTAATAGGTTATCCAACTTATTTTACACCAAACGGTGATGGTTATCATGAAACTTGGAATGTTGTTGGGTTAGGAGATGCGGCAAAAGTATATATCTTTGATAGATATGGAAAATTAATAAAACAAATTAGTCCGACTGGAGAAGGATGGGATGGAACATTAAATGGCGAGCCTTTAATGTCGACCGACTATTGGTTTACTGTTGATTATTTAGAACCTCAAACAGGGGAAAGTAAAGTTTTCCGTTCACACTTCTCATTGAAGAGATAAAAATTCTATTTACAATTAAAAGAGCTCTAATTTTAGGGCTCTTTTTTGCTTTTAAAAAATTACATTAAAGAACTTTATTAAGTACCTTTGTTTAATTAAATTTTTATAATGCTACAAAAGTCCCTCTTTGTTTCACTATTACTATGCTGCTTTTTGTCAACTGCACAAATAGTGATTAATGAAATAGACCCTGATACCAATTCAACAGATGTAAAAGAATTTATTGAACTGAAATCGAATGTTCCCAATTTTCCTTTAGACGGTTATGTAGTAGTATTATTTAATGCAGGAAGTTCAAGTCCTTATTCGGGAATATCTAGCTATTACGCTATTGATTTAGATGGTTTAGTGACCGATGGTAATGGAATAATACTACTTGGTAATGCTCAAGTTATTCCTTCAGCTTCTCTATTATTTCCTCAAAATACAATTCAAAATGGCCCAGATGCTGTAGCCATTTATTTAGGGAATGCCTCAGATTTTCCAATTAACACCCCCGCAGTTACTACAAATTTAATTGATGCACTTGCCTACAGCAGTAGCGGAACAACTTCTCCTTCAACCTTAATGTCTATTTTAGGTGAAAACATTTGTTACAATGAAAATAGTAATGGATTGGCTTCTTCTCAATCTATTCAGCGAAAAGCAGATGGAACCTACGAAGTTAAAGCGCCTACGCCGAGGGCTAACAATGATGGATCAGGAATCATTTATAACGGAATTGCAATTACTTATTCTTCATTTTCAATTACTGAAGGGCAAAGTTTTTTAATCACTATGACTACGGATAATCCAGTTTCAAGTGCTTTAAATTTATCTATGACTTTGAATAACGGTAGCTTTAATTCGAGTGATTTTTCAGGAAATCTAAATATTACTATTCCAATGGGTTCCAATACTGTTACTTCAACAATTCAAATTTTGAATGACGGAAATAATGAAGGAGATGAAAATATGAAAATTTCATTGGCTGCTGTGCCAAGTGATTACGTAATATTAAATAATAATATCACGATTAGGGTTCATGATATTAATTTCACTGTACAACCCTGGGGAACCCCTGTTCGTCCTACTTATGGGTTATGTCCTAGAGCTATTCCTACAGGTTATTATAGTACTTTAGAAGGTAAATCAGGATTGACTTTGCGTCAAGCAATTCGGGATATTATTGCAAATCCAAATAGTGTTCGTGTTCAAAATTATGGTGATGCCTATACTGTACTAAAAGATGCTGATCAAAATCCTGAAAATAGTGGGCAAGTTTGGATGATTTATGACGAGCAACCCATTTCAAAAATTGATTACCAAACTGATAATAGTATAATTGGCAAATGGAATCGGGAGCATATTTATTGTCAATCGAGGCTTGGTATTCCTTCAACGTTTATTCCTATTGGAATCCCCGACGGAATTAACACCTGGCGCTTAACCACTGGAAGTGCTGATATTGAGGCGAGTCATGACGATACGCATCATCTTCGAGCGGTGGGAGGTCAGGAAAATAGCACAAGAAATAATAGAAATTATGGAGTTGATTACAACGGTCCCACTGGTAATTTGGGAAGTTGGAGAGGAGATGTAGCTCGCGCAATTTTCTTCATGGCAATTAGATACAACTCATTGAATGTAGTTAATGGTGATCCTGCAAGTTCGCCTACTGGTTATATAGGAGATTTGGCAACTTTGTTGTCATGGAATGCAGCTGATCCTGCTGACGATTTTGAAATGAATAGAAATAATGTAATTTATAATTGGCAAATGAATAGAAATCCTTTTGTAGATTATCCTACATTAGTAAATTATGTGTTTGGAAATTTAACCAATGCTACTTGGAATGCAGCCCTTTCAACAACTGATTTCATTCAAAAATCCCCTTCTATTTATCCTAATCCAGCTAGAAATCAAATTGCAATTTCTGGATTAGACCAAATGAGTAAATTGGAAATCTTCATGCTGTCTGGGGTAAAAGTGGCGAGTTATCAAGTTTCCAATGAGTCACCAATAGCTATTAATTTGCCAACAGGAATTTATTTGGTTAAAATCACTAATGGCACACTTTCAACTACAAAAAAGCTAATAGTTAATTAATTTATTTTAATTGACTATATTTGAAAATGGAGGAAAAATTTCAATTGCCTGCAGGATTTTTTAAAAATACTTTTTGTATTTTTGAGGAGATTTTACCTCCAAATTTTGGTAATAAAAAATTTGATTATGTAAGTAAATCGGGGAGTAGTTACTATTTTACCAAACAGGGGATGTACCGACTTTCAAATCATTGGGGCCGTTTGGCGAATAGCAAATGGAGATTGGTTTCGTCTAATGTTATTTCCGATTCAAAATTCAAATGGGGTTATGCTCCTTGGGAGTCCTTTTTCCCAGACAATTCAATTGATCAATTGTATTTTATCCAACCCGATTTTATAAATAATACGGTTAATTACCAACATAAAAACGCATCAGAATTTGATCATAAAGCCATCCTTAGAACCAGTTTTGAAACTGCAAAAAAGATCAAGCAAATACGCAACTTAATGAACTTAACTTCATGGGCTAAGTATTTTGATTATGATGACATTAACGAGCTAAGAAAGAAAATTATTCTTCAATTGGTTTACACTGATAAATCTTTGGAAGAAATAAAACGTGAGATTCAATAATAAAATAAAGAAAAGGGTGAGTAGAAATACCGAAAAAAATATCAAAAAGCACAACGATAAATTACATAAAGCACAGGCCAAAGTTAAAAGCGCAGCTGTTGCTAGGAAAGAAATGTTGAAGAAAATTATACGAAAATTCAATACGAATTCAGAAAGTAATTTGTAAATAAGTATCATGTAAATCCTCTTTTAAATTCTAGAAATAAGTTTTTAATAACTAGATAAATCCTCGATACTTCAACTGGTCATATAATAAAATAAATAAAATAATTAGAACAGCAATTAGTAATTTGTTGAATATTTTATTTAACTCGTGTGATACTGAAACGGGATCTTCACTGCCACAATTTGAACATTTTTCTTGAGTTGCGAATTTATAGTCGCATTTAGAACATTTTGCCATATTTTAATTATTCCTTTTTACAGTTGCATTTTTCAAAAAGTTTTTCACTTTCTTCTTTTTCTCTATTTAATAAATTTTCCTCTTTAACTAATTTATCGTTTATTAATTTATCAATTAGTTTAATGTTTTTACAAATATTTTTTTTAGGTAATTTGTAAAATTGATTTAAACGAATCCTTGTCCAATACAAATCATACAATAAGTAAGGGTCATCAGTTTTTTCATTACTTTTTTCTATATTTTTAATCGCATTATCAATATCTTCTAGAACAATTTCTTTACTTATTTTTTTATTTTGAAAACGGAAATGCAGACATGCTTTTCTAATATAATTTTGTATTGATGGAGATAAAGAAGCGCATTTATCAACATCGTTAATTACTTCTTCATTATTTCTTAAGTGAAAATTAAATATGCTTCTATAGTAATAAAGCTCACTTATATTTGGAAATTTTTTTATTAATTCATTTAATGCATCTAACCTAGCTTTTAATGAAGCTGTATCATTTAAATAAATGTGATTAAAGATAACCGCGCCATTAAATGTTACATCCTCTAATACTAATTCCTCTTCAATTTTTTTATAATTAATGTTCATTTCTTGGGAAACCGTAACGCCTTGAAAATAGATTAAGTCCGAATCAAAATCAAAAAATTTAGATTTTTTTTCTTTTATTTTGTCGTACCTTTCATTGTATAATTTAAGTTTAACAATATCTAAACTATCAAGATAAATCGGTTCAATCCAAGTACTATCAATTTGATATAATTTACTTCTATATTCTAAATTCTTAACCTTATTAATTTTATTATTATTTATAATTTCATCAAAGCTTTTGGTCCGATCTTCATTACTTGTATAATACTTTACTGTTTTTTGTGTAATATTAATTTCGGATTTTATTATTGGATAAAAGAATTTGCTATTTTCTTCCCGTTTTGACTTTTTGTATTCTTGATAATTCTTATCTCTAATTGAAATTATTTCATCACCATTATTATTAGTCTTTTCAATTATTGGATTATCGGGAATATTAATCGGTAAAGTTAAATTTTGATTCATCAAGTAGACTCCATTTATATTATAAGCTAAATCATCTGTAAAACCATCAATATTTTCGAATACATATTTTGATTTACTAAAGTCATACAAATTTTTGAAACCATATTTTTTCACAACTGCTTTATCAATTTTGTTGGTCCATAAAACTTCGTCAAATAAGATGTTTTTGTTATAATTTGGATTAAAGGATTGTACCATTATTTCCTCTCCAGAAATTGGGTCTATAGAAATAGTATCACCATCTATAAAGTCATCTGTGTATTTATAATTTATGGTTTTGATTTCATCTAATTCTACAGGAATAATTGCCCCGTAGTTAAATGGAAAATAGGTTTTCCCGGATTCTAAAAATTTAGCATCGCCATAAAAGTCTATTTTTTGTTCATCAGTAATGTTATTATTATATAAATCGACTTTAAAACGAGTTTTTTCATTCCCTTTTATACCAATAAATTCAGGCGATTCGGTACCATCATTTAGCAATATTTTATCGTATTTTTCAATTGTTATTCGAATAGGATTCCAATTGTAATATTTATAATAATCTATATTATGAATTATCAACCATTCTTTTTCTCCTTTTTCATTTGTATTAATTGCAATTGAAAGGGCATAACTTTCCTCAATAACAGTAAATTTATCGGGGTATAATATGCCTTTGAAATTATCATAAGTTTGCATAGAGCCATTCTCTAATTTTATAAAAAAATTATTGATTTTTGAAGCTTCTAATGGTTCCAAAACCTCAAATTTTGATAAGGAATATTTTTCAATTATTTTCTTTTTAATCAAATCTGTTTGCGCAAATGAGGAATAGATTGATATTAGAATGCAAACGATTAAGGTTAGCTTTTTCATTTTAATGAATTAAAATTAATATTTATTGATTTTTAACAATATAAAATAACGCTTCATTTATTTTCAAAATAGCGTTATCATTTACTGCGATAATATCATGAATTAGTAATTTAATTATCCCTTTTTCAGAAACATAGTTTTTAATTTCATCAATTAATTTACTATTTAATGAATTACCAGAATTTGTGAAGGTTGAAGGATCGTTGTTTTTTGTAATCGTAATTTGAAAAGATTTAATTTTAATATTTTTATATAACTCTAATTTTAAATTTTCCAGATTTAAATATGGTAATTTTAATAAATCATCAATATTTAAATATTTACAATTGCTCTCAGCTATTTGAATTTTTGGTTTAGGTAATTGATTAATTTTGAATTTAAATTCAGCTAATGTTATTTTATTTTCAGCTTTGGAGACAACTTTTACCTTTGTTTCGGTTAAATCTCCTTCATAAAAGAAGTTGTAATTTGTTCCAATATTATATTTAATAGTACCGTTTTCTGCTATTATTTCAAACTCCGAGTTGTTTAATCCCATCATTGCAAATTCAAATGAATTATTTATTCCATTGTAAAAAAGGCAGTCATTTTCATATTCAGATTTTACGAGAATTGAATTTGTTGTTTTATTCTTTTTATCTAAATCTGTTTGTGCAAATGAGGAATAGATTGATAATAGTATAAGTGACGTTAGAATAAGTTTTTTCATAAATTATAGATTTAAATTAATTTTCAATGTAATTCTCGTTAGTATCTTTTGTTTTGTTTTCATCCTCATAATTTGGTATTAATCCAATTATAAAAAGTATAAAGTAGGTAACTTTAAATCCAATTGCAAAATAATTTTCATTAGTTGTTAGGTACATAAAAAAAATACATAATGCAATAAATAGTAATCCCCTTTTGTTTCCTTTTTTTATTTTTTTTGCTCTTATTTGTGACAAATACATCTTTAGTAAAGCACCTTCAAAGAAGCATAAAAAGAATAAAATCAATACCAAAAAAAAACTTGGAAATCCGAATAATACAAACGGTAGCAGAAACAAGCCAGTGACTAATATTTTAATTATTTTTTTATTCACAGGAGATTAATTTTCCTTGAGTTAAAACCCTTGCTCCATTTATATTTTTAGTTAGCCCCATGCAAAAACTAATTGATGTAAAATTGATTATTGTAGTTTTCACTTGAATTAAATGGATAATTAAATTAAAGAATATGATTTAAAAATAAAATAGACTTTTTCATAATCTTACTTCAATTTAAGGAATATTATTTCTTCTTCATTATTATCATAATTTTCGTAATCATATGTAGTTTTAAATTTTAATGTGTATTTACCATTAGGAGCTCTAGGACAGATTTGTTTAAAATTAATTAGTACATAATCAACATCTTGATAACTTTCAGTATGTATAATTCTATTTTTTTTATCTAAAACTATATATTCGCCAGTTCTAGGTAATTCTGGATAAATCAATACACTTAATTTATGTTCTTTATTTATTTCAATAGTTTGATTTTTTGCTCTTAATAAATTGACTCTAATTTCATCAATTTGAGAAAAACCTTGATTCGTTAATAATAACAGCAAAATAATTTTAAAATATTTTTTCATGTTCTTTAATTTAATTAATTATAAAATTATTTTTATATACCTTTATAAAAAAATCCATTTGATTCCATTTTGAAAAATAATTATATAGACTTAGTTGAGTGTGTTCAAAAAACCTTAGGAAGCAGGATTTTGTATTCTAAAGATTGTATACTATTATCGGATGATATTTACTACAAAATTCAAGTTCGAATTAGTGCTCAAACACTCAGAAGGTTCATGAATTTCATTGTTGATGGAGTAAAAATATCCAATACTTCATTAAACTATCTATCTGTTTATTGCGGTTATGAAAACTACCAAGATTTTTTAGAACTTTATATTAGAAATAATAATAATGTAGATTCAAAAGAAATTAAATTCATTAAACTATTTTTTTCAATAAATCCAAAAAGTTCTGAAACAGATGAAAATTATCATAATGCAAGTAAGAATATTGCAAAATTGCTATTCTCCAATGAGGATTTGTTAAATTCTACGTCTACATTTTTATCAAAAAACAAAGCAGCACAAATATTTTTTTTCGAAAGATTTCCATTTATAGATGCTATATCCTCAGGATATTCAATGCATTTAACAAAATATATTAAAGAAAAGAAAAATTTCGAAGCACAATTGTTTGGAAATTCATTACTCTATTTAGGTTTGGCTTTATCCGACAATTCTCAGAGTTCTTTATTTTTAAATAAAATTAATGCCATACCTGACAATCTAATTTTTCATCCTTTTCCCCTCGCAAGAAAATATGCTTCCAATATTTTAGATAATTATTTAACTAATAATTCAGTTGAATTAGAAAAATGGATTTTATTGAGTATAAATGAAGCTTCCAATGATAGATGGAAAAAAGAATTTATTTATTTTCCTTTTTTTCAATTTATTTTAGCTGACATTTTTAATTTAATTGAAAGGCCAATTGAATCTGAAATTATGCTGCAAATTTGCGAATTGGATTACAAGAGATTACCTGGTTTTTCTTTAGATGAAGGATATATTGAAGCTTTAGATTTAATTAAAGCTATTAATTTATTTCAATTGGGTAAGTTAAATGACGCCAAGCGTATTCTTAAAAGAAATAAATCGAAAGACATCGTTTTTATTATGCATGATTATTTTTTAATTCAACGATTACTAGTTGAAATTAATTTTATTCAATCCAAAGAGAGTACAAAGTATAAAAAAATGTACGCTGAAATTATTCATCTTATAAATAAAACTAAATTTTATTTTTTTAATAATAAATTGAATAATCTAAGGGTAAATGAATGAATTTATAGAACTAAAATCTACTTTCCGATACAAAAATTGGCAAAAATATTACCTAAAAGCTCATCGTTAGTGACTTCTCCTGTAATCATTCCAAAATGATATAAAGCTTCTCGAATATCAATTGCCATCAAATCACTAGAAATATTAGTTTGCAATCCGAAGTTTACTTTCTGAATTTCTTCTAAGGCTTTCAGCAACGAATCATAATGACGGGTATTGGTCACAATAGTTTCATTATTACGTAAAGCCCCTGTATTTACAAAGGAAAGTAGCTGATTTTTAAGATCATCAACACCAATATTCTCTTTCGCACTTATGAAAATTAGTTTAATGTTTAAGGTTTCAAGTTCTTTACGTATAGTCGAAATTTCAAATTCTGACATTAAATCAAGTTTGTTGATTATAACAACTAAAGGCTTTAATGGAAATTGATTTTTAATTTTTTCTATTTCTAAAATGTATTCTGAACTTTGAACTTTAAACTTTAAACTATCAAACAAATACAATACCATCTGCGCTTGTTCGATTTTTTCAAATGTTTTTTTGATTCCAATACTTTCAACTACGTCTTCGGTCTCTCGTATTCCCGCTGTATCAATAAATCGAAATCCAATTCCTCCAATAACCAATTCATCTTCAATAGTGTCACGAGTGGTTCCCGCTATTTCTGAAACTATCGCCCGCTCTTCATTTAATAAGGCATTCAATAAAGTCGATTTTCCCACATTGGGTTCACCTACAATAGCAATTGGGATACCGTTTTTAATCACATTTCCAACTGCAAAAGAATCAATTAATCTTTTTAATACAAATTCAATACGATTCAATAATTCTCTAAACTGAGTTCTGTCTGCGAAAGCTACGTCTTCTTCAGCAAAGTCTAATTCTAATTCGATTAATGAAGCAAAATTTAATAATTCTTGACGCAATTGTTTGATTTCATTACTAAACCCTCCACGCATTTGTTGCATTGCAATTTGGTGAGAAGCTTCATTGTCTGACGAAATTAAATCGGCAACAGCTTCTGCTTGCGACAAATCCATTTTTCCATTTAAAAACGAGCGTAAGGTAAACTCTCCCGCATTTGCCATACGGCAACCTTTTCGAAGTAATAATTGAATAATTTGTTGCTGAATGTAAGTTGAACCGTGACAAGAAATTTCGACGGTATTTTCACCTGTATACGAGTTAGTGTCTTTAAAAATAGATAGTAAAACTTGGTCAATTACCTTTCCACCCTCAACAATATGTCCTAAATGCAAAGTGTGCGACTTCTGTTTGCTAATGTCTTTTCCAGAAATGGAACTAAAAACTGATTTACTTATAGATATTGCTTCTGCACCAGAAACACGAATAACAGCTATTGCTCCTGATCCAGAAGGGGAGGCTAAGGCTACAATGGTGTCATTTTGAATCATAGGTTTGAAAATCACGCTGTAAAGTTACAAAGAAATTACTTGGTTATAAACCCACCATTTGAAATAAAAAAAATCCGGAATTTCAATTAAGAAAATCCGGATTTTTTTGACTTTTTATGTTGGTTTGGTTGGTTAATTGTTAAGCATTACCGGCATTACAAGCATAGTCACTGTTTCGCCTTCTTCCAATCCGTCAACAGGAGTTAAAATTCCAGCACGATTTGGTAATGACATTTCTAACATGATCATATCTGACTGAAGATTGGTTAACATTTCTGTTAAAAATCTTGAATTGAAACCAATTTGCATATCATCACCTTGATAATCACAAGTTAATCTCTCTTCTGCTTTATTAGAATAATCGATATCTTCAGCTGAAATATTCAATTCAGCACCCGCAATTTTCAAACGAATTTGATGGGTAGTTTTATTAGAAAAAATAGCTACACGACGAACAGAATTTAAAAATTGAGTTCTGTCAATCATTAATTTGTTTGGATTTTCTTTAGGTATAACTGCTTCGTAATTAGGATATTTTCCATCTATTAATCGACACATTAATACATAATTGTCAAATGAGAAAGTAGCATTGCTATCATTGTATTCAATTTTAATTTCTGCATCTGAAGTTCCTAAAATACTTTTCAAAATATTTAATGGTTTTTTAGGCATAATAAAATCAGCTACTTGAGAAGATTTTACATCGGTTCTTGCGTACTTAACTAATTTATGTGCATCAGTTGCTACAAATGTTAATCCTTCTGGAGAAAATTGGAAGAAAACACCTGACATTACTGGACGTAAATCATCATTTCCAGCTGCAAATATTGTTTTACTAATCGCTGTTGCTAATACTTCTGCAGGAACTAATGTGGTTGATGGATTATCAAGATTTACTGATTTAGGAAACTCACTCCCTGGAGAATAAGCCAAGGCGTACTTTCCTGAATTTGAACTAATTTCTATAGTACTATTTTCTTCAACAGTAAAGGTAAGAGGTTGCTCAGGAAACGTTTTTAATATTTCCAAAAGTAATTTCGCAGGAACCGCAACACTTCCTTTACTTTCAGAATCAATATCTAAGGTTGCAGACATGGTAGTTTCTAAATCCGATGCAGAAACAGTTAGGGTTTTATGGTCTAATTCAAATAAAAAATTATCTAAAATAGGTAAGGTATTACTGCTGTTAATAACACTTCCTAATACTTGTAATTGTTTCAATAAGTACGAACTCGATACTATAAACTTCATCTTTGGCTTTTTTTAATCAAACTTAAAACTGAATTTTTCAGATTTATTTTACAAATATATCTTAATCTAATCAAATAGTGAAAACAAATTTATTAACAATTATTTACTGTATTTTCTTTTTCTTAGGAAAGTAAAAAGTAATCCAAAAATTGCTAATATTAGTATTGGTAACCCTACGCTTATTATTTGAGCACTTGTATAATTATCATATACTTTTTCCTTGTCTAAAATAGGAAGATTTACCACTTTGCTTCTTATGTTAATAAGTCCATTATCATCTATTAAATAATTGACACAATTCATTAAAAATTCTTTGTTTCCGTATAATTTATTGGTCCATTTGTCATAACCTAATTCTAAGGGTTGATAATTTTTGTCCAATTGATTTTTTATTACATCTCCATCAGAAATAACAATCATCTTATTGGGTTCACCTATATTTTTGAATGTTTTATCTTGAAATGGCATTACTCTGTTTTCAAACGCGGATCTAAATTTACCCTCTAATAAAACGGCAACCGGAATATTTCCTTTATTTGAAAATTCACTTTGCTCTGGTCGTTCATTTACCATTTCTAATTTTACTTCAACAGGTGCACCCACTAATCTTGAATAAGGAGAGGATTGCATCAAAATGGTTTTCTTAATTCCGTTTTTTAACGTATCAATTCCATTGGTAAATTCAAACTTAACAGCATCGAGATTACTAACAATAGGATGCTTAGAAGTGGGGTAAACCAGAGGGGAATAAAACCAAGGAAATTGATTGTATTGGGTACCGCTTCCATTTTCACCCGTTGCAAGTGTGATAGGTGAAGCCATTATATCTTTAACCATATCGGGATTTATTCTCACGCCATACTTAAAGAACATATCATTTAAATTCAAATCGTTTGGAAAGGCTAATGTACTGCCAGATTCATTGTACAAACTGTCCATTTCAATGTTGACTTGATCGATTAACCAAAGTGTTTTGCCGCCATTAATGACAAATTGATCCAATACAAACTTCTCTTCGTCAGTGAATCTTTCTATTGGTTTTACAATAACAGCAAGGTCATATTTCTTTAAAACAGCTAGTGTTTCGACAGGTTTTTTTGAAACAGAATCTAAAGTAAATGTTCCTATAAAACAGTTTTCTTTGACTTGTTTTATGAAATCACCCATTAATAAGTCGTTTAATTCTCCATTCCCTTTAATTACAGCTACCTTTTTTTGTTTGGGTTTGGCTACCGAGTTAAATGCACTCGTAAAAGCGTATTCTAAATGCTGAACTGAGCTTACCACTTTTTCAGCAATTGAAGCTCCCATTATGTTCTTTAGTAATGGAACTTTTACACTTCGCCCGTGATAAGTTGTAATGGCCCAGGGGAATGCTACTTCTTGAGTTTGTTTTCCTCTGTCGTTTAGGGTGACATTTATTGGAGTTAATCCTCTTTCTAAAAAGGCTTGAATAGTCGCCTCTCTTTTATTTTCCTCCTCCAAAGGATTCACAAATTGAAATACGATATTGGAATTATAGGCTTTAAATTCCTCTAATATTTGTTGAGTTTCTGTTTGTAATTTTTTCATTTCGCCAGGAAATTCTCCTTTTAAGAAAACATCAATAATTAAAGGTTCTTTTATCTCTTTAATTATTTTTAAAGTTGTAGGCGAAAGGGTATATCGATTATCAGCAGTTAAGTCAAAACGATGAAAGTAAAAGTTACCTGCTAGATTTGTTAAAACAAGAACAAGTATTATTAATACTACCGATTTTAGGTTTTTATTTTTCATCATTACAATTTTAAAGATTTTAATTTAAAAACGGTAAGTGACATAAAAAATACAGTTACACTTGAAAAATACAATAAATCCCGGGTGTCAATTACGCCGCGGCTCATGCTTTTAAAATGGTTGTTCATACCTAAATAGGAAATACTGCTTTCTAAACTTGGTAAATAACTTGAAATACCATCAAATCCAAAATAGAAAATAAAACATAACAAGACAGCTATCAAAAACGCAATAATCTGATTATTGGTTAAAGAGGAGGTGAAAATTCCAATAGAGCAATACGCTGATATTAAGAACATTAAACCAAAATACGAGCCAATTGTGCTTCCCATATCGATATTTCCTTCAGGGATTCCAAGTTTATAAATTATATAGACATATATAAAAGTTGGAATAATTGCAACTACTATTAATAAAAAGGAGCCAAGGAACTTTCCTCCAACAATTTCCCAAATATTTAATGGCTTAGTTAATAGTAATTCTAATGTTCCTTGTTTCATTTCATCCGAGAAACTTTTCATAGTAACTGCAGGGATTAGAAATAAAAATATCCAAGGAGATAGGGTGAAAAACGGACTCAAGTCAGCGAAACCAGAATCTAAAATATTATATTCACCATTGAAAATCCATAGGAATAATCCGTTTAGAATTAAGAAAATAGAGATTACCAAATAGCCAATCGGGGAACCGAAAAATGACCTAATCTCTCTAAATAATATTGCTTTCATTTTAATAAATTTTATACTAATGAAACCACTTTGTCTAAGCTCCAGGCTTCGGGTTTATTATTAAATAGCTTTTTTGTATCGGTCCAAATATCTAAAAATAGTTCTGAACTTCTATAATTTTCAAGGTCCTGTTCTGTTTCCCAATAACTATAAGTAAAATAAATGCAGGGATCGGATTTATCGCGGTACAATTCTAATAAACGATTTCCTGGCACATTTCGTATCTTCTCTTTTACAACTTCAAAATTATCTAGAAAATCGGAAATCTTATTTTCTTGAAAACTCATTTTTACAATTCTTACGAACATGGCTAGATAGAATTAAATTGAATGGTTATACTGTCTCTGTAATTTAGTCCCAATAAACTTGAAGCACTGCCAACACTCATTGGATTACTTCTAAAAATAGCAATCTCCAAAAAACCAGCTTCATTGAAAATTGCCAATTTATCACCTTCATAATCTTTTATTGGGTATTTTCCTGCATTGCCAATGTCGGAATATTTTGCCCATATATTTTTTATTGGACTCGATTTCTTTTGTAATCTATTTTGAATTAATGGAATTTCATAAGGTCTCCCTTTTCCGACTTCTAAAAATAGTTTTTTAGAAATATTGGTTACCACATTTCCAAAATGATCAATATAGATTACATATCCTTTAATTGAATTTTTATCGGCTGCAACACTTGGTTGAATTTCAGTCACTTCCTTAATTGAATTAATCTCTTTTCCAATAACGTTCAATAACCCTCCTTTTGATAGGTGACTTGCTACGGTAACAAATACATCAAGATCGGTTGCAACCTCCGGTAAACGATCATGAATGTTGATAGAAACCATTTTTTGAGGAGCCATTTTTTGGGTTAAAATACTCAGAATACCGTTATCGGCACAAATAAAAAAATGATCATTCCATTGCATCGCAATGTGCTGATTTTCTTTATTTCTTTCAGCATCAACGCCAATTAAGTGAATGGTACCTTTTGGAAAACTTAAATAGGAAGCCCCAATGATGTAACTCGCCTGAATAGTATTAAAAGGCTCAATATTATGAGAAATATCTATAATTTTAGCTTCACTATTTTCGGTCATAATTTTCCCTTTCAAAGCACCTACAAAGTGATCTTTGAGCCCGTAATCGGTGGTAAGAGTAATTATTGACATAAAATTGTTTATAACTAATTTAAGTATCTATAGCTAAATTATATTAAATTTGAAATGCAAAGCTAATAATTATCATTGACTAATTTTTAATTAAATCCAATACATTTGAACGAAAGAACTATCGAGCTCATAGACATCGCTCCAAAAGACTTTTGGGGCGCTCAAGACACTCATCTTGAAACAATTAAAAAGTATTATCCAAAGTTGAAAATTGTGGCTCGAGGTACCACCATAAAAGTATTTGGAGAAAAAGAAGCGCTTGATGAATTTGAAAAAAGATTCAACCGATTGATGGTTCATTTCAGTAGGTACAATAATATTGATAACAATGTGATTGAAAGGGTAATCCAAAGCGATGCTCAAGATGACAATCGCATGGATGCCAAAGACAATATTTTAGTGCATGGAGTGGGAGGTAAGATCATTAAAGCGATGACTGCCAACCAGCATTTATTAGTTCAAACCATTAATAAAAACGATATGGTATTTGCCGTAGGGCCAGCCGGAACAGGAAAGACCTACACTGGTGTAGCAATGGCGGTAAAAGCACTGAAAGAAAAACAAGTAAAGAGAATTATTTTGACACGTCCTGCGGTTGAAGCTGGAGAAAATTTAGGCTTTCTGCCGGGCGACATGAAAGAAAAACTCGACCCCTACATGCAGCCATTATATGATGCTTTGCGTGACATGTTGCCTAATGAAAAATTAGAAGATTATATTTTGAAAGGTATAATTCAAATCGCCCCATTGGCTTTCATGCGTGGTAGAACTTTAGACAATGCCTTTGTGATTTTGGATGAAGCTCAAAACACTACCCATTCCCAAATGAAAATGTTCTTGACTCGAATGGGTAAAAATGCCAAGTTCATGATTACGGGTGACCCAGGGCAAGTAGATTTACCTCGACGAACTATTTCAGGGCTGAAGGAAGCTTTGCTAGTTTTAAAAGATGTTGATGGGATTGGAATAATTTACTTAGACGATAAAGATATAGTGCGTCACCGATTAGTGAAAAAAGTTATTGATGCTTACAAGCAAATTGAGAATCACGATTGAGATAAAAGCGCTGATTGGGATAGCTTCTAGTAAATAATTTCGATTTATTTTCCTCCTATTTTGCTTTCTTGTTTAAAACAATCTATTTTTGCCCCACACACAACAAACAACCATTTAAATGAATACAATAACTACTACTAATTTTAATTTTCCTAATCAAAAATCAGTTTATCACGGAAAAGTACGGGAGGTTTATAACATCAATAATGAGCTTTTAGTAATGGTGGTCACTGACCGACTTTCTGCGTTTGATGTGGTGATGCCAAAAGGAATTCCTTATAAAGGTCAAATTTTAAATCAAATTGCGACTAAATTCATGGAATTAACTCAGGATATTGTTCCGAATTGGTTAATTGCAACTCCAGATCCAAATGTGGCAATCGGACATTTATGTGAGCCTTTTAAGGTGGAAATGGTAATTCGTGGTTATGTTTCTGGTCATGCTGCTCGTGAGTATGCTATTGGAAAACGAACGTTGTGCGGAGTTACGATGCCTGAAGGTTTAAAAGAAAACGATCAATTTCCAACACCAATTATTACACCTTCAACCAAAGCAGACAATGGAGAACACGATGAAGACATTTCTCGTGAGGATATTCTTACAAAGGGAATTGTATCAGAAGAAGATTATTTAGTATTAGAAAAATACACCCGCGCATTATTTCAACGAGGAACTGAAATTGCAGCTAGTCGAGGATTAATTTTAGTGGATACCAAATATGAATTCGGTAAAACTAAAGAAGGTAAAATTGTATTAATAGACGAAATACATACCCCAGATTCTTCTCGTTATTTCTATGCTGAAGGTTATCAAGAGCGACAAAACAATGGTGATGAGCAAAAACAACTTTCTAAAGAGTTTGTGAGACGCTGGTTAATAGAAAATGGATTTCAAGGCAAAGAAGGTCAAGCAATTCCTAACATGACTGACGCCTATATTCAGACTGTTTCTGATAGATATATAGAATTATTTGAAAATATCATCGGTGAAGATTTTATTAAAGCTGATATTTCTGATATTAATAGTCGAATTGAAAAAAACGTATTAGACTATTTGTCAAAAAAGTAAACTACTCCTTATTTTATTAGGACTTTAATTGTAATATCCGTAAAAACGAACTTAAATGAGTTCGTTTTTTTTGTATTAAACTATACTTATTAACAATTTAATAAATATATATTTAATAACTTTTTACTTTTAAATTTATCAAATTCATTAATTTTTTTTAAGTTTGATATAATATTAACAAAATTTTATTATTTTTGTTATGATAGTGGAGTCCAGAAACCACTTAAAACAACGGGGCGGAACCGAAAAGCCTTATGAGTAAGTAAACCAAAATTAACCAATTTTATTATGACAAATTTAATGTTTATCCCAAGTTTGATTGGAAAGTTAGCACCTACTGATTATGTAGGATTTACTTTCTTCGTTGGATGTATGGCTATGATGGCTGCATCTGCTTTTTTC
>CANHHG010000036.1 GCA_947460615.1 Bacteroidota bacterium | reverse complement strand
TTGAATTTATTAAGAAAAAACATTTCGCTTTTAACTTGAATTGTTTTATTTTTGTGCCACTTTAAAAAAGTAATAAAAACAATTATGGACATACACGAATACCAAGGGAAAGAAATATTAGCCAGCTATGGTGTAAAAATTCAACGTGGGTATGTTGCAAGCACCCCTCAAGAAGCGGTTGCTGCAGCAAAACAATTAACTGCTGATACCGGAACAGGATGGCATGTAATCAAAGCGCAAGTTCACGCTGGTGGACGTGGAAAAGGTGGAGGAGTAAAGCTAGCTAAGAATTTAGAGCAAGTGGAAGAAATTGCAGGTCAAATTATTGGAATGCAATTAATTACACCTCAAACTTCTGCTGAAGGTAAAACGGTACACCAAGTTTTAATTGCTGAAGATGTTTATTATCCAGGTGAGTCTGAAACTTCAGAATTTTACATGTCTGTTTTATTAAATAGAGGTAGTGGTCGTAACATGATTATGTATTCTACTGAAGGTGGAATGGATATTGAAGAAGTGGCAGAACACACTCCGCATTTAATCTTTACTGAAGAAATAGATCCTACAGTTGGTCTACAAGCTTTTCAAGCAAGAAGAATTGCATTCAACTTAGGTCTTTCTGGAAATGCATTTAAAGAAATGACTCAATTTGTGGCTTCTCTTTACAATGCTTACATTGGTTGTGATGCTTCCATGTTTGAAATCAACCCAGTATTAAAAACTTCTGATAACAAAATTATCGCTGTTGACGCTAAAGTAAATTTAGATGACAATGCATTATACCGTCAACCCGTTTATGCTGAATTCCGTGATGTTCGTGAAGAAAATCCAATTGAAGTAGAAGCTAAAGCTGCAGGTTTAAATTATGTTGATTTAGATGGAACGGTAGGTTGTATGGTGAATGGTGCGGGATTGGCAATGGCAACAATGGACTTAATTAAATATGCAGGTTTTGAACCTGCAAATTTCTTAGACGTTGGTGGAACTGCAGATGCTAAAAGAGTGGAATTGGCTTTTAGAATTATCTTGAAAGACCCTAATGTAAAAGCAATTTTAATCAATATTTTTGGTGGAATTGTTCGTTGTGATCGAGTTGCTCAAGGAGTTGTTGATGCCTACAAAAACATGGGTGATGCAATTAAAGTGCCAATTATTGTTCGTTTACAAGGTACCAACGCCGTGATTGCAAAAGAATTAATTGACAATTCAGGAATGCCAATTTTATCAGCTGTAGAATTTCAAGAAGCAGCTGACCAAGTAAAAGCAGCACTTTCTTAATTATATAATGTTCAAATTATAAAAAAAATCCTAATCGTAAGATTAGGATTTTTTGTTTTTACCATTTTTAAAGTAAACTTTTTCAACTACTTGAACTTTCGTTGCAGACTTATTTGGAGTATGCTTTTTAAAAGGCTTTTTTGCCGCTGGACTTTTTGACGGTCGTAGATCGCCTCTAGATTTTTCAGCATCTTGATTTCCTGTGATTACTTCCTTTTTATTTTTGTTCAAAACATCAGAAGGGTTTTTTGGGTTTTCCTTTGTTCCTCGAAGGTGCAATACCAAGGCGTTTAAGAAATTACGCAATACTTGATCGCCACATTCCATGTAATTTTCATGATCTTCAGCACGGAAGAACGCACCTAATTCAGATTTTGAAATTCTAAAATCTACTAATTCTAAGATTTCTACTATTTGATCATCCCGAAGCATTAAAGCCACTCGTAGTTTTTTTAGGATGTCGTTATTTGTCATTTTCATTGTAACTATTTTTTGCAAATATAATTATAAAGCGGCTCTAATAGTAATTAATGAAGTAAATAATCCAATTCATTATTTTGATGTCAACAATTTATCCTAAATTAGCGCTTCAAAACAATAATGCTATTAAATTAAAATAAAAAATGACTAGAATTCAAGTTTTAAACGCAATCATAAAAAAGAAAAATGTTCAAAATTACCTTGAAATAGGGGTGAACCGAGGGAAATGTCTCTTTAATATTGTAGGTTCAAAAAGACGTTTTGGTGTAGATCCCTTTTTTAATTTTAGTTTGTGGAAAAAAGTGAGAGCTTGTGTTTTAAATCCTCACACGCTGAAAAATGATTATTTTGAAGTGACGAGTGATGTTTTTTTTGCAGAAAACAAAGTACTTTTAGAAACAAATATTCTTGATTTAGCATTTATTGACGGACTTCATACCTACAAACAATCTTTATTGGACACTGTAAATACTCTTAAATACCTTGATGATAATGGAGTAATCGTTTTGCACGATTGCAATCCTTTAGATGAATTGGCCGCACATCCTGCCATTTCTATCGATCATGCAAGAAAAGAACTAGAGAACCATAAATACTGGAAAAACATTTGGAATGGTGACGTTTGGAAAACAATTGTTTACATCAGAAAAAACCACCCAGAACTTTCAGCATTTGTCTTAAACACCGATCATGGTTTGGGATTTGTTTTCAAAAAACCACAAGGACAATTGCCTGAAATCTTCAATACTATCGATTCTATTGACACTTTAGATTATGAATTCTTAGCGAAACACCGTGAAGATTTATTGGATTTAAAACCAGTTTCCTATTTTGAGTCATTTCTTAAAACACTTTAAATATTCAACCATTTAAAGACGGTTACAAAGTTGTCGCGCCATAATTTTTCGTTATGTTGCCCTCCTTTTACTATTTTTTTCCGTGATAAATGCCTGCAACTGCATCTAATTCCCGAAACTAGGATTTCCATTTTGTTTACATCTGGAACCATGTCGGTACTTTCTTTATCTCCACACAAAAAGTACATTTTTGAGTTTAAGGTTTTAGTGCTTTTAGTCAATTCAAATATTTCTGGATTAATCCAAAATGCTGGTGAAAACACCCCAGCTTTGCCAAATATATCTGGATATTTCAGAAGTGCATAATAGGAAATCAAACCGCCTAAAGAGCTTCCCATAATTACGGTATTCATTGAATTGGGCTTAGTTCTATAGGTAGAATCAATTTTTGGTTTTAGCGTTTTTACAATAAACTCTAGGTAGTTGTCACCATTACCACCTCCATACTTTTCATTTTTAAATGGTGTTAATTCTGCTATTCTTTTTTCATTTCCGTGTTCTATTGCAACTATAATGACTTGAGCGTTTAAACTGTCTAGTTTCTCGTCAATATTCCATTCTCCAGCATAAGCAGTTTCGGCATCAAATAAATTTTGAGCATCGTGCATGTAAACAACAGGATATTTCTTTTTTGAATTAGCATATTCATTTGGTAAATACATCCAAATTTTCTTGGCACAATTCAGCTGCGGCGCATCAATAGTAAAAGAAGTTACATTTTTGGACGCCGTGCTTTCTTGCGAAAACAAGTTGTTTAGAGAGAAAATTAGAATAAAAAGTAGAATTGATTTACGAGTCATATTTAAATATTAAGCTAGTTGCCATGCAATTTCTTAATCACGTCTCTTAATTTATTAAACCAATTTATTTTATAATTGATTTCTTATTATTCTGTTATTGTTTTTGTAAATGTTCTTTCGATTTTCTTTAGTAGATCAAATTTTTTCTTTTGCTCGTTCCAAACATTTATGAAATATAATTTTTCTTGTTTTACTTTATTGGTGTTTCCAATCTTATTTTCACTACAAATAGCTGTAATAAATAATCTACTAGAATCTTTGTAATTTAATGAATCATCATTTTGTTCATTTTCGTTATTTGAAAAACATCCAGCATAATAAAATTCTTCCCCTAATGGCAAATCATAAATCTTACCATCTCTTATATCTACCATTGCACCATTAATACAACCGGTTCCACATCCCCAAATTATCGTGATATAATATCCTCCAAAATCTACTTTGCCTTGCTTATATCCTTCCGTTATTCTGGTTTTGAAGTTTTTAGCTTCTGGATTACTTTGAAAATTTAATTTTGCCTTTTTAGAAATTGCATATTTTTCAATTTTGTATTTTTCAAAAGAATAACCAACAATTGTTTGAGCATTTATTTCAATTGCAGTTAGATTAAATAATGCAATTATTATTAATAATTTATTTTTCATTCCTTATTTTACAGAGTTAATTATCAGTATACTAAAAATAAATTTTTAGTACTTCCCTTTACCAATTACTTTTAGATTAACAGGATAACTTTTTCTTCCATCCATGGTATGCCAAGATCCTACTACTGTCTGTCCAATTTTTTTATCCCATTTATTAATTATAAAATAACCAGATTCTTTACCATCAACTGATTCAATAATTTTTCCGTCATCTCCGGAGCATAAATCAATTTCCTTTTTTTTACTTACATAAAAATATTTTCCAATTGTAAAGCAAGGAGTAGCACCACCATATGGAACTGCCAATGTAATTACAATTTCATATTTACCAATAGTTCCTTTTAATTTAGTTTCACTCATCCAAATAGTCTGCGAATTAGCATAACTAAAAGTCAAAAATAGTGTTGCTATAAATAATATTTTTTTCATTTTTTTCTTTTTTTTAAATTGCTTTAATAACTACGTTAGTCATTTATTTTAGTTAATAATTAGTTTTTTTAATTAACCATAATTTAAATACAATCGATTTTGTATTTTTTACTCAATAAAAATATTTTACCGACAATAAAATTGTCTTTTTCTTTATAATTGAATATTTCTAATAGTTAACAATTGAATCATTTATATAAATTGATTAAAAAAAAACATTTAATTGCGATAAATGATTCCTTAATAATTTAATTTTTATCCTAAATTAAAATAATCCTAATTTTTTTTTGGAAACAAACTAATTCTCAGTTGGTGTAAAAATACAATCACATGTATCTTTGTTGAAGAAACAACAAAACCCATCGTTTATAATTTTCAGATTTTCATCATATAGGTAGAGTTTATTTTCTTTTATTTCAAAGTATTCACATCCAAATGAATTCCCATCATTAGTGTTTATTAATTTTGAAACTTTATATTTATGACTTTTCAAAAAATCAACTCTAAATAGTTTTTGACTAGATTCAGTATGACCATTTTCATCATGGCCACCGCAGGTTTCTGATGCTGTTAGGTAATTACCATCTATAGTTAATGTAACCTCACAAACTCCTGAGCCAGGGCCTGAAGGAGGTGGTATGCGAAAAATGATTTTTTCATTATTTTTTTTTATTTCGCTTTCCTTTTTTAACCCGCTGTTTTCAATTATAGAATCTTTGGAAGTAATTTCGACGCTTTTCTTTGAATTTTTTTCTGATGAAGAATCAATTGAGTTTTGTTTACATCCAATTATTAAAAAGACAATTATCCAAGTACAAGTATTTAAATATTTCATATTAATTTATTTTATTTTTTTTGAATTATTCAAAAATATAAAAAATATATTACAAAACTATAAGTCATCAATCATTTCATTTCGAATATTTTTCACTATAATGCATAATTTCTTTTAAAAAAATCAAATCTGCCCTTGCAATTTCTTTATCACGTCCCTTAATTTTGCGGCTTGCATAAAATCCAAGTCTTTAGCAGCTTTTTCCATCGCTTTGCGGTTTTCACGGATGCGTTTTTCAATTTCCGCTTTCGGTAAATACTCTGTTTCAGGTTCTGCAGCGGTAGCCAACTCCATTCCTAACTCGTGATCTACCAATGGGTTTTTTGTAAAAGCACTTTCAATTTTCTTGTTCAATGCCATTGGAATTTGGTTATTATCTGAATTGAAATTTATTTGTTTCGTTCGGCGATAATTGGTTTCGTCTATTGTTTTCTGCATGCTTGCTGTGATTTTGTCTGCATACATAATTGCTTTTCCATTCAAATTCCTAGCCGCACGACCAATAGTTTGCGTTAATGAACGGTGACTTCTCAAGAAACCTTCTTTATCAGCATCTAAAATAGCAACCAGAGAAACTTCAGGTAAATCCAATCCTTCACGTAGTAAATTCACACCAATAAGAACATCAAAAATTCCTTTTCGTAAATCCTGCATGATTTCAATTCTTTCCAAAGTGTCCACATCTGAGTGAATGTAGCGGCACCGTATACTCACTTTTGTTAAATATTTTGCCAATTCTTCGGCCATTCTTTTGGTTAATGTGGTGACCAAAACACGCTCATCCAACTCGCAACGCAACTGAATTTCTTCAATTAAATCGTCAATTTGATTCAAACTAGGGCGAACTTCTATCACAGGATCGAGTAAACCTGTCGGGCGAATAATCTGTTCTACATAAACGCCGTCGCACTTTTGTAATTCGTAATCGGCAGGTGTTGCAGAGACATAAATCACCTGATTTTGCATTGATTCAAATTCCTCAAATTTCAAGGGTCGGTTGTCCATCGCCGCTGGGAGTCGGAAACCATACTCCACTAAATTCTCTTTTCGACTTCTATCACCGCCATACATTGCATGAACTTGCGATAAAGTCACGTGGCTTTCATCAACCACCATCAAGAAATCCCTAGGAAAATAATCAATCAAACAGAATGGTCTTGTTCCTGGTTGTCGACCATCAAGGTAACGAGAATAATTTTCAATTCCAGAGCAATAACCGAGTTCACGAATCATTTCTAAATCAAAATTTGTACGTTCCTCCAAGCGTTTTGCTTCAAGATGTTTGCCAATTTCTTTAAAATAATCGACTTGTTTCACCAAATCTTGTTGGATTTCCCAAATGGCATTTTGCAATACATCGGGCGAAGTCACAAACATATTTGCTGGGTAAATGGTCAATTTTTCAAATTTTTCAATTACCTGAGAAGTTTTAATTTCAAAACTTTCAATTTCTTCAATTTCATCACCAAAGAAATGAATTCTATAGGCATCATCAGCATAACTTGGGTAAATTTCTATGGTATCGCCTTTAATTCTGAAATTTCCGGGTGTAAATTCTGCTTCTGTTCTTGAATACAAACTTTGAACTAAAGAATGAAGAAATTTTGTACGGGAAATTATTTGACCTTGCTCAATAGGAATAACATTTTTCTGAAATTCTACTGGATTTCCTATACCGTATAAACACGAAACCGACGCCACAACTAAGATGTCTCTTCGTCCAGAAAGTAGTGAAGCAGTCGTGCTTAAACGCATTTTCTCCAATTCTTCATTGATAGATAAATCCTTTTCAATGAAAACTCCTGTTACTGGCATAAATGCTTCTGGCTGGTAATAATCGTAGTAGGATACAAAATATTCTACCGCATTATTCGGGAAAAACTGCTTGAACTCCGAATACAATTGGGCAGCAAGTGTTTTATTGTGTGCTAAAACTAAAGTAGGTCTTTGAATTTCTTCAATAACATTGGCTACAGTAAACGTCTTTCCAGATCCTGTAACTCCCAATAAAGTTTGAAATTTTTCTCCATCAACAATTCCACGAGCCAATTTCTCAATTGCTTGAGGTTGGTCGCCTTTAGGTTGGTAATCGGAAACTACTTGGAATTTCATTTAAAAAGGGATTCAGATGTTAAGAAACAAAGGTACAAAGGAATTGTAAAATAAAAAGAGAACAACAACTTAAAACTTCCAGTTGTTCTGTTGATTTTCAGATAAGAAAGTCCATGCCACAAAACGGCTTGTTTTTTGGCCTTGAGCCATTTCTATTGTTTTTATTTTTACAGCATTTACTTTTTGTAAAGTCTTGTAGATGCTTTTTAGATTTTCCTTTTTGGATACCAATGTAGTAAACCAAAAGCAATTCATTGGAAACTTAGCACTTTCATAGACCATTTGAGTTAAGAAACGGATTTCGCCTCCGTCGCACCACAATTCTGTGCTCTGACCACCAAAATTTAATAGTGGTTGATTAGATTTCTTGTTTTCTAGATTGTTGGTTTTTCTAATATTTGCTTTAGCAGTCTCGATCGCCGAGGCATGAAAAGGTGGATTACAAATAGTAAATGCAAATCTATCTTCGGGAGTAATTATATTTTTAAAAATAAAACGAGGTTCTGTTTGCAATTGTAAACTAATAAAATCAATTAGTTTCTCATTCTGTCCAATAATAACTTTGCAGTTTTGAAGTGCTTTTTCATCAATATCAGAACCCACGAAACTCCAACCGTAGGTCATATTTCCAATAATAGGATAAATACAATTTGCTCCAATCCCGATGTCAAGCCCTTGAATATTTTCCCCTTCGGGTAGTATTCCTGAATTAGATTCCATTAATAAATCAGCGATGTAATGGAGGTAATCAGCTCTTCCTGGTAGTGGAGGGCAAAGGTAACTTTTTGGAATATCCCAATTCTGAATTTCATATTCCGAGAGCAAGAGTGCTTTATTTAATAATTTTACCGCTTCCGCATTGCTGAAATCGATGGTTTGAGTGTTGTATTGGTTGGTAAAAACAAAGTCTTTTAAAACGGGACAACATTGAATCAATTGATCAAAATCATAACCAAACCTATGCTTGTTTCGCGGATGAAGATTGACTTTCTCGGTCGTGATTTTTGTTTTTTTCATGTTGGACAAAGATAAGTAATCTAAAGTTGTATTAGTGTTAATCCAAACATTCCATAAGCAATAAATCGCCTGTTTCATGTTCAATAACCACAATACCATCTTGTGCAACAAAATTGCTACTTCCGGTTCTGTATCCCATTGTTAAAGTATCTTCTTTCAAAGGATAGTGCAAATTAGTAGAATGAACTCCAGTTACTTTTCCAATTGGAATTAAAGAGATTACCGTTTTTTCAGTGTACCATTTTTCAAATTTCCGTGGCATCAAAAACACTTTTGAATGGTCGTCAATAATTACAATTTTGAGTTTATCACGGTATTTGGCAATATTCGTAAGATTGTTAATGGTATGGTCGGCTCGTTTTCCTGTTGCCCAAACTACATTTACAGCGGGAATATTTCTAGTGTGCAAGTAATCAAATGCTTTTTCCAGATCGGTTTTATTTTGATCGGGCGTAGGAATAATCTCAATAGGGTAGTGGGTTTCTTTATAATAATTGGCATCAAAACCTCGGTCAAAATCACCTAATAAAACATCTACTTTTATCCCGAGTTCTACCACGCGTTCCATCGCCGAATCTAAAACAACCACTAATGGAGACCACTCTAGTAATTGCCCTAATAATTCATTGCTACACGCAGCCCCATTTGCAATTATTAATGCAGGTTCTTGGTCGTCGCGAACAATGTGGTGAGATGACATTAATTAAAAAAAATTAGTTTACAATATAATTGCGATAGTCTTGTTCAGATAAACTAAAATAACCTAACGGATAATTGGCTTCATTGTTAGTATTAATGATATTTCCTCGCACCGTTGCTGAAGGCGATTGAAACGGACTACCACCACTATTGTTTCCAGCAATTGAAATTAATATTCTCATGTAGTTGTAATATTGTCTTGATATTCCTGATAAGGTAATCTCAAAATTTTGACCTGGTTCTAATTTGTTACTTCGGTACAAACCTAAAATTTGATTCCCTTGAAAGCTGATATCTTCTTGTGCAAAATAGATTGGAATAATAGTATAACTTGGTTTAAATTTAAATAGATAGAAATCCTGAGTAGTACCATTATCGGTATAAAAGGTTTTAATTTCAGTAGCATCTCCAGAAAAACCAGTATTGTTATTTTGCTCAATTCTATCTATTTGAGGTACTGGTTTTAAAGTTTCAGTTGCAGTATAGGTTGTTCCGTTTGAATTTACTGTTAGTGTATAATTTCTGTTTAAAACAGGAGTAAAATTGGAACATACATAACTACCAGCAATATTCGATTCTACAAAATTAAAAACGTTATTTGACGCATCAGTTATGAAAATTGTTGCCCCGGAAACTGCAGGGATTTGGGTGTCATAATATGAAGAGGTCGTTGATAGTTTAATAGTTTGTACATTACCTAAAGTTCCTTTTTGCCACTTAATGGCTGCATCGATAACCAATTTAGGTTCCATGGTATTCAAATCGATATCGACCACTGTTTCACAACCTGAAATTACTATTAATCCTATAAATGCTAGTATTATTTTTATTTTTTTCATTGTCTTAAAATTTAAAATTATAACTCACTGCAGGAACTGCACCAAATATTGAAAATCTCACGGCTTCATTAGCGCCAGTTTCATTGTTTTGTCTGAAACTTATAGAAGCTGCATTCTGGCGGTTGTAAACATTATATACGCTAAAAACCCATTCTCCCTGCCAATTTTTCTTTTTCTGGGGTTTAGGAATGTAAGTTGCAGAAATATCAAGGTGATGAAAAGCAGGTAGTCGATCTACATTTCTTAAACCAAAACTAGGAATCGTAATTCCTTGATATTGGTATTGCCCATTAGGAAAGGTTACGGGTTGACCTGTTTGCAATATGAAATTCGCGCCAAAAGACCATTTATCACTCCAGTTATAATTTCCTGTAATGGCAAGATTGTGTAGTTTATCGTAAATTGAACTGTACCAGTTCCCGTTGTTTAATCCGATTTCATTAGCAGTTCTTCCAGGAGTTTGTTGTTCAGAACGAGATAGCGTATAGGAAATCCAACCGTTTAATTTACCTGTATTTTTTCTTAGCAATAATTCCAACCCGTAAGATCTCATTTGTCCATTTAGGATAACTTGTTCCAGCGCCTCGTTTGCAATTAAATTAGCACCATCAATATAGTTTATCCTATTTTTAATCGTTTTAAAAAAAGTTTCTACTTCTACTGAATATTTATCTTCATTGAAATTCTTGAAATATCCTAAAGCTATTTGATCGGCAATTTGAGGCTTAATATAATTGTCACTTGGTGTCCAAACGTCTAATGGGGTTGGAGATGAAGTGTTTGAAACCAATTGTAGGTACTGAGTCATTCTGTTGTAACTTGCTTTTATCGATTGGTTATTATCTATAGAATAAGCAGCTGAAAACCTTGGTTCTAAATTGTCATAAGTAGTAATTATTTCATTATTTCCGTAAAATTTCGTTCCAATAGGTATTCCCTTTTCGTATATTTTAAGTTGGTTATTGAAAGTTACCGTTTCATTATTTTGATATAAATTCACTGTTGACGCTCCAAGTCTATAAAATTGACTGTATCGAACACCGTACATTATTTCTAGTTTGTCGGTAATTTTTTGCTCTGCTTCAAGATAAATAGCTGGTTCAAAAGCGTATTTTTTATCCAATTGACGGTTATTAATTCCTGATTCAAGTGTGGTTGGCGATATTGAACCGGGATTAAAATCGTAATAGATAGCATTTACCCCATAATTTAGTTTGACTTTATCAGAGATGTAATTTTTGAAATCGTATTTCAAGTTGTAATTTTTAATTCCAGAATCGTATTTAAACCCAACAAAATCAAGTTGTAAACCGTAATAATAATCGCTATAAATGAAAGATAGATTAGAAAAAAGCTTATCTGAAAACAAGTGATTCCATCTTAAATTGGAAGTAGCATTTCCATAAATATTTGTAAAACTACCAGCTAAATTAAATACATCGCGTCCAAAATAGCCCGAAACATAGAGACTATTGTTTTTGTCCAGTTTGTAGTTTAATTTAGTATTTAGATCATAGAAATAGGCTGAGTTTTTATTGTCGGTGAATTTTAAAAATAAGTGGGCATAGGAACCTCTACCAGCAACAATAAAAGAACCTTTGTCTTTGACAATTGGACCCTCAAGTAATAATCGACTTGAAATTAAACCAATTCCTCCATTGGCATGAAAACTCTTTGAATTCCCATCTTTTTGATATACATCTAATACAGAACTTGCTCTTCCTCCAAATCTGGAAGGAATTCCACCTTTGTATAATTTCAAATCTTTAATTGCGTCAGGGTTAAAAACAGAGAAAAATCCAAAAACGTGTGAGGAATTAAATATTGTTGCCTCATCTAAAAGAATTAAATTTTGATCCGCACCGCCACCACGAACATTAAAACCAGAAGCGCCTTCACCAGCATTGGTAACCCCAGGAAGTAATAATAGGGATTTTAATACGTCAACTTCACCCAAAACAACAGGCATTTTTTTAATGGTTGCAATTGAAAGTTTATTCACACTCATTTCTGCTTTTTGGGTGTTGGTTGTTTTCTTTTCTGTAATAATCACTTCTTGAAGTTCTTCACTATTTTCAGAAATGGAAACATTGAGCTTGGTATTTTTATTTAAATCAATAGTGATTTCTTTGGTTTGGAAACCAATAGAACTAATCTCAATTTTATAATTTCCTTTTGGAATGGTAATGGAATAGAAACCATATTCATTTGTTGAAGTATAGGCGGGAATTTCTTTAATTACAATATTGGCCCCAATTATAGTTTCATTACTATTGGCTGCAGTAATTGTTCCGCTTATGGTCACTTTTTCTTGTGAAAATCCGGGTACTATTATAGTCATTAACAATAATAGAATTGCGATTATTTTATTTGATTTCATGTTATAAATTAAAGTTGCAAAATTGATAAAAATAATATTGATTCCCAAGTACTTCGGTGTTAATCTACCGTTAATTTTAATTGTATTAAAATAAAAAAAGCTGCCAAAATTGACAGCTTAAATTCTTAAAAAGCCATTTCATTATATTGAATCTAAAATCGAATTCAGGGTATTACTTGGACGCATTGCTTCGCTAGTTAATTTTGGATTTGGCTGATAGTAACCACCGATATTTTGAGATTTGCCTTGTGCGCCAATTAACTCAGAATTAATTTTGCTTTCATTGGCTATAAGTTCAGCGGCAATAGGGGAGAATTTACTTTTTAATTCATCATCTTTGGTTTGGTTTGCTAGTGCCTCAGCCCAATACATGGCTAAATAAAAGTGAGAACCTCTATTGTCTATTTGTCCTACTTTCCGAGCTGGAGATTTGTCATTTTTCAAGAATTTATCACAGGCAACATCCAAAGTTTCAGATAAAACAATCGCTTTTGGATTGTTTAATGTTTGACCTAAATGTTCTAATGACGCTCCTAAAGCTAAGAATTCACCTAGAGAATCCCACCGTAAATAGCCTTCTTCAACAAATTGCTCTACGTGTTTTGGGGCAGAACCCCCAGCGCCAGTTTCAAATAATCCACCTCCATTCATTAACGGGACAATTGAAAGCATTTTTGCTGAAGTTCCTAATTCTAAAATTGGAAATAAATCAGTTAAATAATCTCTTAATACGTTTCCTGTAACAGAAATAGTATCTAAACCTTTTTTTAATCGGTCTAAAGTGAAATGAGTCGCAGCAATTGGGTTTAATATTTGAATATCCAAGCTTGAAGTATCAAAATCTTTCAAATAAGTTGTTACTTTTTTAATTAATTCTCTATCGTGTGCTCTGTTTTCATCCAACCAAAATACGGCAGGAGTATCAGACAAACGAGCTCTATTTACCGCTAATTTTACCCAGTCTTGAATAGGGGCGTCTTTTACTTGACACATTCTGAAAATATCATTTTGCTCCACATTTTGCTCCATTAATACCATTCCATTAGTATTAACTACTCTAACAATTCCATTTCCATTCATTTGGAATGTTTTGTCATGAGATCCATATTCCTCTGCTTTTTGAGCCATTAATCCCACATTTGGAACACTTCCCATTGTAGTTGGATCAAATGCACTATTCTTTTTGCAGAAATCGATAGTAGCAGTATATAATCCAGCATAACAGCGGTCTGGAATGATCGCAATGGTGTCTTTTTGTTTACCTTCTTTGTCATACATTTGACCTGAAGTACGAATCATGGCCGGCATAGAGGCATCAACAATTACGTCAGAGGGCACCTGAAGATTGGTAATTCCTTTATCTGAATTTACCATTGCTAAAGCGGCACTATTTTCAATTGCTTGATCAATTGCTGCTTTAACTTCATTTTCTAAAGGATTTCCTGATATTTTAGAATAAACATCACCCAGTCCATTTCGAGTGTCTACTCCTAATTCGTTGAATAGTGTTTTGTATTTTTCGAATAAATCTTTGAAATAAACTTCCACCACTGCACCAAACATAATTGGATCAGAAACTTTCATCATAGTTGCTTTTAAATGAACCGAAAGTAAAACGTCCTGGTCTTTAGCTTCTTGTATTGTTTTAGCAACAAATACCTTTAATTCGGTAATGTTTAAAACTGAAGTATCAATTATTTCTCCAGCTATTAATGGAGTACTCGCTTTTAGAACTGTAGTATTTCCATTTTGATCTACAAATTCAATTTTTACATCCGTTGCATCAGATACGGTAACTGATTTTTCACTTCCGTAAAAGTCACCACTTTCCATTGAAGCTACCTTAGTTTTTGAAGTTGCTGACCAAGCTCCCATAGAATGTGGATTGGCTTTAGCATAATTTTTAACTGATTTAGGTGCTCTTCGATCAGAGTTCCCTTCACGTAATACAGGATTTACGGCTGAACCTAAAACTTTAGAATATTTTGCTTTAATTTCTTTTTCAGCGTCATTTTGAGGATCTTCAGGGTAATTTGGTAATTCGTATCCATGAGATTGTAATTCGGAAATAGCTGTTTTCAATTGAGGAACAGAGGCAGAAACGTTGGGTAATTTTATAATATTGGCTTCAGGTGTAGTGGCTAGTTTGCCTAGTTCTGCTAAAGCGTCAGCGGTTTTTTGATCTTCCTTTAAGAATTCTGAAAAATTGGAAAGGATTCTACCTGCAAGTGAAATGTCTCTTGTTTCTATTTCAATATCTGAAGTAGAAGTAAAAGCTTGAACAATTGGTAAGAAAGAATAAGTTGCTAATAAAGGAGCTTCATCAGTAAGGGTATAAAAAATTTTAGATTTTGCTGACATTATAATAAAAATGGTTAAGAAATATTTTTGGATTACAAATGTAATAAAAACGATATCGTTATCAATAATATATCAAAATAAATATGTTCAAAAAAAAACCCGAATCGAATAGAAACGGGTTTTTTTAATATAATAAGACGAATGATTATCTTCTTTTGTCTTTAATTTTAGCTTTTTTACCAGTAAGTTCTCTAAAGTAAAAAATACGTGCTCTTCTAACAGAACCTTTTTTGTTAATTTCTACTTTTTGCAAAGCAGGTAAGTTAACTGGGAATATACGTTCAACACCTATAGAACCTGACATTTTACGAATTGTAAAAGTTTCAGTATTTCCAGAACCTCTCCTTTGAATAACCACTCCTTTAAAAAACTGAGTTCTTGTTTTTTCACCCTCTTTAATTTCGTAGTAAACTGTGATAGTGTCTCCAGCTCCGAATTCAGGGAATTCTTTTTTAGTTCCGAATTCGTCTTTGACGAATTTCAATAAATCTGCCATGATATTTTTTTTAATTATGGTTTTAAATCTGAGCAACATTCACGGATTTCGCCAGAGGTTGGTCAAAGTGGGTGCAAAAATAAAAAATAATTATGAATTATGAATTATAAATTATAAATTATTTTCCTCAAGTAAATCAGGTCTTCTGTTTTTGGTATGTTCAAAGGCTTTTTCTTCTTGCCATTTTTCAATTTTAGCAAAGTTACCACTGGTTAAAACTTCAGGAACTTTCCACCCTTTATAGTCGGCAGGACGCGTATAGATTGGACCAGATAATAATCCGTCTTGAAAGCTATCGGTTAAAGCAGAAGTCTCATCGCTTAAAACACCTGGAATCAATCGAATTAAGGCATCTGATAAGACTAAAGCGCCTAATTCTCCTCCTGATAAAACATAATCACCAATTGATATTTCTTTGGTAATAAAGTGATCGCGTACCCGCTGATCAACTCCTTTATAATGTCCGCATAGGATAATTATATTTTCATACATTGACATTGTATTGGCCATTTTTTGATTCAAAGTTTCACCGTCAGGAGACATGTAAATAATCTCATCGTAATTTCTTTGACTTTTCAAATGGGAAATGCAATCATCGATAGGTTGAATAGTCATTACCATTCCAGCACCACCACCAAAAGGGTAGTCATCAACGGATTTTTGTTTGTTAGTTGTAAAGTCACGTAAATTATGAATGTGAACTTCTACAAGACCTTTGTCGATTGCACGTTTCATTATTGATGCCTCAAATGGACTTCTTAATAAATCAGGTAAAAGGGTTACAATATCTATCCGCATGTTTATAAGGCAAAGGGTTATAGTGTCTGTGTTACAAAGTCACAAAGGTACAATGTTTTTATAGGATTTATAATTGAGACTTATTAATTTGAACAAATTTATCCAAAACCATTTTAAAGTAAACATTTTTCCAGTACTTTTATACCTCTAAAAAAATTAATATGGAAATATGTAAAAAAATTATCGCTTCTAGTGCTTTATTTTTATTTGCGGTTACGGTGCAATCACAATCGATTAGTGTTGAAAAAATGAAAAACAATATGGAAAATCCATTACTACAAAGAAGTGCTTTGCAATATCAAGCTCCTCCTTTTGATAAGATTAAGGACGAACATTTCAAACCTGCATTTGAATTTGGTTTAAAAGTTCATGATCAAGAAATTGATTCTATTGCAAATAATTTAGAAAAACCTACTTTCGAAAATACAGTATTGGCTCTAGAAACAAGTGGTGTTGATTTATATAGAGCAGTTGGAATTTTTTCCAATTTAACAGGTTCCAATACCAACCCAACTTTACAAGCTATTGATGAAGAATATGCGGCAATTTTCTCTGCTCATAATGATAAAATTTACTTAAACAGTAAGTTGTACAATAGAATTAAGGCTATCGATTTAGATGCATTACAAGGTGAAGATAAGAAATTGACTGAATATTATTTGCAACAATTTGAGTTGGCAGGCGCTAGTTTATCTGCTTCTAATAAGGAGAAGATGAAAAAAATAAACAGTGAATTAGCAACTTTAGGAACCACTTTTGGAAATAAGTTATTAATTGCAAGAAAAAAGGGTGCTTTACTTTTTGATAAAGAATCGGATCTGGAAGGTTTAAGTACAGACGAACTTACAGCTGCTAAAATTAGAGCTTCTGAAGCAGGTCATCCTGGAAAATTCTTAATAGGTTTGCTGAATACTACTCAACAGCCTTTATTATCAAGTCTAAAAAATAGAGCCACAAGAGAGAGAATATTCAAGTCTTCTTGGACTAGAGCCGAGAAAAATGACGATGGAGACACGAGAGATATTTTATTAAAAATGGCCAAATTGCGTTTGCAAAAAGCTAAATTAATGGGAAAGAAAAGCTTTGCTGAATGGCGTTTGCAAGATCAAATGGCAAAAACACCTGCTAATGCGATGAATTTACTTGCTCAAATTGCTAAACCAGCAGTTGCTAAAGCAAAAATTGAAGCCAAAGAAATTCAAGAAATAATAAGTTCACAAAATGGCGGTTTTAAATTAGAACCATGGGATTGGAGTTTTTATTCAGAACAAGTTCGTAAAGCTAAATATGATTTAGATGAAAGTCAGATCAAACCCTACTTCGAATTGACTACTGTACTAGAGAAAGGGGTGTTTTTTGCAGCCAAACAAATGTTTGGGATTACTTTCAAGGAACGTAAAGATTTACCGGTATACAATCCCGATGTTGTTGCTTATGAAGTTTATGACAATGATGGAAAATCAATGGCAATTTATTACTTGGATTTTTATACAAGAGACAATAAAAATGGAGGTGCTTGGATGAATAATTTTGTAAATCAATCGCATTATTTGAATCAAAAACCAGTGATTGTAAATGTTTATAATTTCTCCAAACCAGCAAATGGAAAACCTTCATTAATTAGTTTTGATGATGTTACCACTTTGTTTCACGAATTTGGACACACCCTTCACGGGTTATTTGCTGACCAGCAATATGTAACACTTTCAGGTACTTCTGTACCTCGAGATTATGTAGAATTTCCTTCTCAGATAAATGAACATGCAGCCTTAGATCCTACAGTATTAAAAAATTATGCCATTCATTTTCAAACGAAAGAACCTATCCCTCAAGAATTGATTGATAAAATTAAAAGAGCCGATACCTTTAATAAAGGATATGATGTTACGGAATTATTAGCTGCAGCTACTTTGGATATGGCTTGGCATAGTGTAGAAAAAGAATCTGATTTTAAACCCGCTTTAGTATTTGAAAAAGAAGCATTATCAAAATATGGTTTATTGGTAAACGAAGTTCCTACAAGATACCATTCCCCTTATTTTGCGCACATTTGGGGTGGAGGATATTCCTCTGGATATTATGCTTATACTTGTTCTAAAACCCTTGATTATAATGCTTACGACTGGATGCAAGCCAATGGCGGAATGACAAGAGAGAATGGTGAGCGTTTACGAAAATTCATATTATCTGTTGGGAATAGTGTTGATTTAAATACTGCTTTTAAAGATTTTGTTGGCCACGAGATGGAAGTTGCACCTTATTTAAAAAATGCGGGATTAGAATAACATTTATTAGTTACAAAAAAAGACTGCATTTTTTTGCAGTCTTTTTTTTATGCCTATAAAATGATAATTTATTTAAAAAGATCTTCCATGCCTGGTATCATTGGCATGTCTACTTTTGTAACAACATCTAATTCTGCTTGGTTAACTTTAATCGCTTTTTCAAGTGCTTTATTCATTACAACAACAATATAATCTTCTAGTTGGTCTTTGTCTTCCAATAAGCTTTCGGAAATTTCCACCGATTTAACTTTACTATTAGCAGTTAAAGTAATTTTAAACTGTCCGTCAGCGCTCTGTTCGTCGATTAAAACGGTATCCAATCTATTTTTGGTCTCTTCTATTCTTTGTTGGGTGGCCTTTAATTTACCCATCATTCCCATTAAATCCATGTTTGTTAATTTTAAATGTGAAGCAAATTTACTGAAAATAAACTAATAATTTATTAGTAAGAAATTTTCTAATCACGTCACTTTCTTAAATTGCTTTGTCTTATTTTTGCAATAATTAAAAAACAAGAAATAAGTAAATAAATGTCTGAATTAAAACCGCCTGTAGCTAAGATAATTCCTACCAAATTAGAGAAATTTGATGATATTCGAATCGATAATTATTTTTGGTTAAATGATAGAGAAAATCTTGAGGTTATTGATTATTTAAATAAAGAAAATCAGTATTATCAGAAGATGACAGCTCATACCAATAATTTACAAAAAGAGTTATTCGAAGAAATGAAATCTAGAATCAAGGAAGACGATCAATCGGTTCCTTATTTATACAACGGTTATTATTACATTACTCGATTTGAAACGGGTAGTGATTATCCAATATATTCAAGAAAAAAAGGAACCCTTTCGGCAATTGAGGAAATTATGTTCAATTGTAATGAATTGGCAAGCGGGCATAAATTTTTTAAATTAGGAGGATTGAGTGTTAGTTCTGACAACCAATATGTTGCTTTTGCGGTCGATACTATTGGAAGAAGAATTTACACTATTCAAATAAAAAATTTAGTTACAGGGGAAATTCTTGAGGACAAAATCGAAAATACATCTGGTGATAGTACTTGGGCAAATGATAATCTAACTCTATTTTATACTCGTCAAGACGAACAAACGCTTCGATCAGACAAAGTTTTTAAGCATAAATTAAACACAGATTCTGCTAATGATTCTTTGGTTTATTTTGAAAAAGACGATACTTTTTCTGTAGAAGTTACTAAAGAAAAATCTAAGAAATATATTGTAATTAGTTCATCAAGTACTATGACAACAGAGTATAGAACTTTGATAGCTGACCAACCCGATGGAGAATTTAAAATATTTCAAAAAAGAATTCGTGGTTTAGAATACGATATTTCACATTTTGAAGATCATTTTTATGTGTTAACCAACAAAGACGATGCAACCAACTTCAAATTAATGAAAACTCCTGAATGGGCTACAGCCAAAGAAAACTGGGTTGATTTAATTCCGCATCGTGAGGACGTATTGATTGAAGATATTGATATTTTTAGCGATTTCTTGGTAGTTACAGAACGATTTAATGGACTAAATACCATTCGAATTATGCCATGGAGTGGAGAAGGAGCTTATTATTTACCATTTGACAGTGAAACATACACCGCTTACACTTCCACTAATGTTGATTTTGAAACAGATATTTTGAGGTTTGGCTATCAATCTATGGCAACTCCTGCTTCTATAATTGATTTTAATATGAAGACAATGGAAAAACAAATCATGAAGGAGCAACAAGTTTTAGGAGGTAAATTTGACAAAAATAATTATACCGAAGAACGGGTTTGGGCAATCGCTCAGGATGGAACAAAAGTTCCAATTTCTATGGTTTATAGAAAAGATCTTAAAAAAGACGGAAGTAATCCATTGTTGCAATATGCCTATGGATCCTATGGTTATTCTATGGATGCAACATTTTCATCAACAAGATTGAGTTTACTGGACCGGGGATTTATTTTTGCAATCGCTCACATTCGTGGGGGTGAAGATTTAGGTCGACAATGGTATGAAAATGGAAAATTGCTATATAAGAAAAACACTTTCACCGATTTTATCGATTGCTCGAATTATCTAATTACCGAAAAATATACTTCATCTTCTCATTTATATGCTGAGGGGGGATCGGCTGGTGGATTACTAATGGGAGTTATAGTAAATAGTGCACCTGAACTGTATAATGGTATTATTGCTCAAGTTCCTTTTGTGGATGTGGTTACAACAATGCTTGACGATACAATTCCTTTAACGACAGGAGAATATGATGAATGGGGAAATCCAAATATCAAGAAATATTATGATTATATTAAAACCTATTCACCCTATGATAATGTAAAAGCCCAAGATTATCCATCAATGTATGTGTCAACGGGC
>CANHHG010000035.1 GCA_947460615.1 Bacteroidota bacterium | reverse complement strand
GTTTTTTTACTTAATGGGTTGCACATTAAATATTTAATGGTATATTTGCACTCTTAAAAATTAATTAAACAATATTGTTATGTACGCAATCGTAGAGATAGCAGGGCATCAATTTAAAGTTAGCAAAGATCTAAAGGTTTATGTTAATCGTTTAGCAAGTGAAGAAGGGTCGAAAGTTACTTTCGATAAAGTTCTTTTGTTAGATGATAACGGTACAATCACTTTAGGCGCCCCAGCTATAGAAGGTGCTTCAGTAGAAGCCAAAGTGTTACAACACTTAAAAGGAGATAAAGTAATCGTTTTCAAAAAGAAAAGAAGAAAAGGTTACAAAAAAAGAAACGGACACCGTCAGTATCTTACTCAAATTGTAATAGAAGGAATTTCGACATCAGCTCCTAAAAAAGCGGCTCCTAAAAAAGCAGCAGCAGAAGTAGTGGCGACTGAAGAAGTAGCAGTACCTAAAGTAAAAAAAGCTCCAAAGGCTAAAAAAGAAGACACAAAAGAATAATAACACTATAAAACTTATACGTCATGGCTCACAAGAAAGGTGTCGGTAGTTCGAAGAATGGTAGAGAATCAGAATCAAAACGTTTAGGCGTAAAGATTTTTGGTGGACAAGCTGCTATTGCTGGTAACATCATCGTAAGACAAAGAGGTTCTAAACACAATCCAGGTGAAAATGTTTACATGGGTAAAGATCACACGTTACATGCTAAAGTGGATGGTCTTGTTAAGTTCCAGAAAAAAGGTGAAAATAAATCTTATGTTTCTATTCTTCCATTCGAAGCATAATTACTAGATTTTCCTAAAATAATTAAAAACCCATTTCTATTGAAATGGGTTTTTTTATAAAAAAATCCGCATAAAGCGGATTTTAAATTTTTATTGAAATTAGACTTTCATAATTTCGGCTTCTTTTTCAGCTAATAATTCGTCTATTTTTTTAATGTAACTGTTCGTTAAGTTTTGAACTTCGTCTTCTGCACTTTTGCAAACGTCTTCTGAAGTCCCTTCTTTTTCTAATTTCTTAATTTCATTATTGGAATCTTTACGAACATTACGAACTCCAATTTTAGCATCTTCCGCTTCCGCTTTCGCTTGCTTAGCTAGTTCTCGTCTACGTTCCTCTGTTAATGGCGGCACGCTAATGATAATTACATCACCATTGTTCATTGGATTAAATCCAATGTTTGCTATCATAATTGCTTTTTCAATTACTTGTAACATGTTTTTTTCAAAAGGCTGAAGCGTAATCGTTCTAGCATCGGGAACACTAATTTTTGAAACTTGTGAAAGTGGGGTTGCTGCCCCATAATAATCTACAAATACACTTCCCAACATTGCAGGAGAAGCTTTTCCAGCTCGAATGTTTAAAAATTCTTTTTCTAAATGCGCAATAGAACCTTGCATAGATTCTTCGGTACTTTCTAAAATAAATTCAATTTCTTCGGTCATTTTATCTAACTTAATTATTGCTTTACTAGCAACTTACTTATACGTTTACTATTGTTCCAATATTTTTTCCTTCGCAAATTTTCAGCAAATTGCCTTCTTTATTCATATCAAAAACTACAATTGGTAATTTGTTTTCTTGACTTAATGTAAATGCCGTTGAATCCATTACATTCAGCCCTTTTTTGATTACATCATCAAATGAAATGGAATCAAATTTGGTAGCGTTTGTATCTTTTTCAGGATCTGCAGTGTAAATTCCATCCACTCGAGTCCCTTTTAAAATTACATCTGCATGAATTTCAACGCCTCTCAAAACTGCCGCCGTATCAGTTGTAAAATACGGATTTCCAGTTCCTGCTCCAAAAATTACAATTCTTCCTTTTTCAAGGTGTCGAACGGCTCTTCTTTTAATATAAGGTTCTGCAATCGCTTCTATTTTTAAAGCGGTTTGCAATCTAGTTAACATCCCTTTTTCCTCTAAAGCTCCTTGCAATGCCATACCATTAATTACGGTAGCAAGCATTCCCATATAGTCGCCTTGAACACGATCCATACCATTACTCGCTCCAGCAACTCCTCTAAATATGTTTCCACCGCCAATTACAATTGCAATTTGAACACCTTGATCGTGAATTTTTTTGATTTCTTCGGCATATTCTGCCAATCTCGCCGGATCAATTCCATATTGTCGGTCGCCCATTAGCGCTTCACCACTTAATTTCAGAAGAATTCTCTTGTATTTCATAATTTTTTTGAGTTGTATGTTGCAAATATAGACATATTCTTTTTTTATTAAATAGTGTTAGCAATTTTTTTGAACTTTATAGTTTCCTATATAGTTGACAATTAATTAGGGAGTGATATTTATCATAATTAAAATTGCGTTATTTCGTAAATTTGTAAAAAAATTAAGATGGAAGAGATATTAAATAATGCTTTACGCAATAGTTATTCTTACCAAGAATACCGTAAAATAGTTACTGATTTATTGCAAGATGGAAAAACCTCAGGAGCAATTCAAACAGAAGCACTGGTGAATTATAGTCGGTTGAACGAAACGAGAATGCATAGAATAGACAAAACCATGAGGATTGATGGTGCAATAATTTCTAAATTAAAATCCCTTCAATCTCAATATATTTGGCTTGTAATCGCAGAAGGTTGGTGCGGAGATGCAGCTCAATTACTTCCAATATTCAATAAAATGAGTACAATTTCTGAACACATCGATTTAAAAATTGTTTTTCGGGATGAAAATCAAGACTTGATGAATTTGTTTCTTACCAATGGTAATAAATCGATACCAAAATTAATCATTTTAGATAAAAATTCGTTGGGTATTATTGCAGATTGGGGCCCCAGACCAAAAGGAGCAGTTGATTTAATTCAAAATTACAAAGAGAAATTTGGAGTTATTGACGACACTATAAAAGCGGAATTGCAAATGTGGTACTTACACGATAAAGGACTTTCTACGCAAAAGGAAATTATAGAATTATTAAAAGGTAGCTAACGCAATTCCTATACTCAAACTATTCACAGAGTCAAAATTATTTAATGGAATTCCGAAGTTGGCAACTTGTATATAAATTGAAATACCTTCATCATTTTCTGCGCCCAAGGCGATTTTCCTATAATCGCCAATTAAACTGCCTCTGCCAAGACCGAATGATTTTCCGTAGCCTAATTGCAAATAAATCCTTGATTCTTCGCTTATTCTCGGATTGAATTTAAAATTGGCAAATACCGGTACAACAACTAATTTATTACTACCAAGCCAATCAATGCCAGAATGTATTCCTATCGAAGCCCACTTTTTTTGATGAACACCGACACCGAATTTAAGACTTAATCCATCGGGTAAAAACCGATAATCACTTCTATTTCCCAAAGCATTTACTTGACCGTAGGTTGAATTGATAATTAATGGAGTAGCAATTTCTGCCTGGTAATAACGGTTTTTAATTTCTTGGGAGTGAACGGAACCCCAAATTATTAATAGTAAAAAGGCACTTATTTTCTTCATAAATTTGCTTCAAATTGAATTACATCTTTCGCATTTTCAACATGATAGTCCCCGATTTTTGTTCGTCTTAAAGCCGTTAAATGGGCACCTGAATTTAGTGCTTTTCCAAAATCAAATGCCAGGGAACGAATGTAAGTTCCTTTACTACAAATTACTCTAAAATCTATTGCTGGCAAGTCGATTCTTGTAATTTCGAATTCGTGAATGGTAGTCTTTCTGTATTCAATTTCTATTGTTTCGCCCGCTCTAGCGTGTTCATAAAGTCGAACACCATCTTTTTTTATAGCAGAATAAATAGGAGGCTTTTGATTTATTTCTCCTAAAAATTGTTTTACAGTTTCATGTATTAGTTCCTCATCAATATGTGAAATCGGAAAAGTTTCGTCAATTTCTGTTTCTAAATCGTAGGATGGAGTGGTTGCCCCAATATGGAAAGTTCCTGTATATTCTTTTGCTTGGCCTTGCAATTCAGATATTTTTTTGGTGAATTTTCCTGTGCAAATAAGTAGAAGTCCGGATGCTAAAGGATCTAAAGTTCCTGCGTGACCAATTTTGAATTTTTTTGGGAGTCCAACTTTATTAATTAGGGCATATTTAATTTTGTTGACCGCTTGAAAGGAAGTCCAGTTTAACGGTTTGTCAATTAATAAAACCTGTCCATTTTGGTAGTCTTCTGAAGTCATTAAATGATAGTCAAGGAATGAACAAAAAAATGGATAATCAACAATGTTATTCCTGCAATGATTCGGTAATAACCAAAAACTTTAAATCCATTTTTGCTGATGAATCCAATAAATGTTTTAATTGCAATTAATGCTACAATAAAGGCTACTACATTTCCTATTATTAGAAAATTAATTTGATCGTGCGTCAAAACGAATCCGTCTTTATAATAGTCATAGCATTTTTTTATAGTAGCGCCAAACATAGTCGGAACTGCTAAAAAGAAGGAAAATTCAGCTGCAGCTGAACGGTTTAATTTTTGTGACATTCCTCCAACAATACTTGCACCACTTCGTGAAACACCTGGAATCATTGCGATACATTGGAATAATCCAATTTTAAATGCCGTGAAATAGGTAATTTCGGTTTCGGTTGAATTTCTAAACCAATCGTCCACTTTCAAAAGTAAAATTCCACCTATTAAAAGGGAAATGGCAACAGTTATTGGATTTTCTAATAAAGAATCAATTTTTTTAGCAAAAAGCAATCCTAAAATAACGGCCGGAATAAAACCAACTACTATTTTATAATAGAATTCAAATGTTTGGAAAAAACGTTTGAAATACAAAACGATAACAGAAAGAATGGCTCCTAATTGAATTACGATCGTAAAAAGTTTGGTAAAATCATCATGTTCAATACCGAAAAAACTACTTGCAAGAATCATATGACCGGTAGAAGAAACAGGTAAAAATTCTGTTATTCCTTCTATAATTGCCAAAATAAATGCTTGTATAGAGGTCATTTATTGTTTTTTTGGATTTTTGAAAATGGAATAAATAGTAATTCCAAAACCAATTAAAACTACAGTTGGGGCTAGTCTAATTCTTCTGAAGCTAAAAACTTCTTCATTAAAAACTTTTGGATCATCACTTCCGCCTCCCGACATCAAAATAAAGCCTAATGCGATTACTCCAATCCCTATAAGAAGGATTTTGTAATTTATATTCTCAAATAGAAATGCTGGTTTTTGATCGTTGTTTTTCATTTTATTCATTGATTTTAATAGTTGAATGGTAAGAGTTCAATTAAACAAATTACCAAATCAGCGAATAACCATTAATATAAGTCGTCTGTTCTTAAATTTAAAAAGCGTTGAGTAGCAAAGTAGGTACTAACCCAAGTAATAATTACTCCAACAGCTACAACTCCCAAAAGCACTAAGGTGATAAGGAATTTCTCATCTAATATTCCTAAATTTGGATAACTAGAATCTAAATATAAGAGTGTAATTATTAAAGAAACTACCGCTAATGCAGAACCAATTAATCCTAATTTTATACTTTTCCAGATGAACGGTTTTCTTATAAATGCCTTTGTAGCTCCAACCATTTGCATGGTTTTAATGATAAAACGATTCGAATGAATTGATAATCTCATCGAACTATTTATTAATAATACGGCTACTAACGTTAGAAATCCGCTAATTATTAAAATCCACATACTCACTTTTTTAATATTGTCATTTACTAAGTTAACCAACTGCTTGTCATAAACAATATCTGAAATCATGGCATTTTCACGAAGTTTGCTTTCTATTTTTCGGATGTTATTGGTGTCAATGTAATCGGCTTTCAAGTGAATGTCGAAGGAATTTTGTAATGGATTTGCACCTAAAAAAGTCATAAAATCTTCACCGATTATTTCGGTATGTACCTTTGCAGCGTCTTCTTTTGAAACAAAAACACTAGATTTTACATATTTTGCTGTTTTTAATTCAACAGCGAATTTTTTTAAAATGGTATCATGAGCTTCTTCTTTAAAGAAAACGGTCATTGCAATTTGCTCCTTAAAATCATCTGATAATTTCTTGGAATTCAGAACAAATAAGCCTAAAATACCAACTAAAAACAATACTAAAAATACACTCAATACTACTGAAAAATAGGAAGAAATTAACCTGCGTTTTTGAAACTTATCGTACGAAGAACTCATATATTATAAAATTAAAGTGTAAAAATAACAAAGAATTTCTTTAAATAAACTTAATAACGCCCAAAGTTTCAATTTTCGTACAATAAATGTAAATTTGCAGTCAGATTTACATTTGTAAAAGCATAATAGAATAAATAAGAAGAACCCAAATTTGATGAAATATAATCCGACCGAAGTAGAATCGAAATGGCAAAAAAAATGGTCTGAAAACCAAACATTTGCCGCAAAAAATAATTCTGATAAACCAAAATATTACGTTTTGGATATGTTTCCCTATCCTTCTGGAGCTGGTTTACATGTGGGCCACCCGTTGGGATATATTGCTTCCGATATTTATGCGCGTTTTAAACGTCACAAAGGGTTCAATGTTTTGCATCCACAAGGCTACGATAGTTTTGGTTTGCCAGCGGAACAATATGCGATTCAGACGGGTCAACATCCGGACAAAACCACTAAAGAAAATATTTTAAGATACCGTCAGCAACTCGACAAAATTGGATTTTCATTCGATTGGTCAAGAGAAGTTCGTACTTCAAATGCCGATTATTACAAACATACTCAATGGATTTTCATTCAATTATTTAATTCTTGGTACAATAACAATTCGGATAAAGCAGAAGATATTTCAACTTTAATTTCAATTTTTGAAAAAGAAGGAAATGAAAATGTAAATGCGGTTTGCGATGACGAGATTCCATTATTCTCTTCGTCTGATTGGAAATCATTTTCAAAGGATCAACAACAACAAATTCTTTTACAATACCGTTTAACTTATTTAGCAGAAACGGAAGTCAATTGGTGCCCTGGTTTAGGAACTGTTTTAGCCAATGATGAAATTGTAAATGGCGTTTCTGAACGTGGTGGATTTCCCGTCATAAGAAAAAAAATGACGCAATGGAGCATGCGAATCTCTGCTTATGCTGAACGTTTGTTACAAGGATTGAATGATATCGATTGGAGTGAAAGCATCAAAGAAAGTCAACGAAATTGGATTGGAAAATCGGTGGGAGCAATGGTTACTTTTAATGTCATTGTTAACCAAGGGAAACAATCTCATAAAATCGATGTATTTACAACAAGACCCGACACCATTTTCGGAGTTACCTTTATGACTTTGGCGCCAGAACATGAATTGGTTTCACAAATAACAACTCCAGAGCAAAAACAGGCTGTTGAAGCCTACATTGAAAAAACTGCAAAGCGATCTGAACGCGAAAGAATGGCGGATGTGAAAACTATTTCGGGAGTTTTTACAGGGGCTTATGCGGAACATCCATTTACTAAGGAACCAATACCAGTTTGGATTGGAGATTATGTACTAGCAGGTTACGGAACCGGAGCTGTAATGGCAGTTCCTTGTGGTGATGAAAGAGATTATGCGTTTTCCAACTTTTTTAATGGTCAAAATGGAATGCCAGCAATCAAAAATATTTTTGGGAATGTTGATATTTCAAAAGAAGCACATGGTTCAAAAGAGAATGTGGTTATTGCCAATTCGGATTTCTTAAACGGATTGAATTATAAGCAAGCGACCAAGAAAGTTATAGAGGAATTAGAAAAAATAAACCAAGGTAAAGGAAAAATTAATTACCGATTGCGTGATGCGGTTTTTTCTCGTCAGCGTTATTGGGGTGAGCCTTTTCCTGTATATTATATTAATGGTTTGCCACAAGTGATTGACAAAAAGTACTTGCCAATTGCTTTACCTGAAGTCGAGAAATATTTACCAACCGAAGATGGACAACCACCTCTAGGGAATGCTCCAGTTTGGGCTTGGGATACTTTAAATAATAAAGTAGTTGAAACAAAATCGATTGACAATATAACAGTTTTCCCTCTTGAATTAAACACCATGCCAGGATGGGCGGGGAGTTCATGGTATTGGATGCGTTACATGGACGCGAACAACAATGAGGAATTTGCAAGTAAATCAGCATTAAACTATTGGCAAAATGTCGATTTATATATTGGCGGAAGTGAACATGCCACGGGCCATTTATTGTATTCTCGTTTTTGGAATAAATTTCTTAAAGACAAAGGTTTTGCACCAACAGAAGAGCCGTTCAAAAAACTGATTAATCAGGGAATGATTTTAGGAATGAGTGCTTTTGTATATAGAGAAGAAGGAACTAATACATTTTTTACCAAAAGTAAAATAAAAGATAAAAATACTCAAGGACTTCATGTAGATGTTTCTTTGGTAAACGCCTCGGATGAATTAGATATTGAGGCATTTAAAAACTCTAGAGAGGAATACAAAGATGCGATTTTCATAACGGAAGAAAATGGAAAATATATCGTTGGTCGCGAAGTTGAAAAAATGTCGAAATCGAAATACAACGTTGTTACTCCTGATAATATTTGCGCAGAATATGGCGCAGATACCTTGCGATTGTACGAAATGTTTTTAGGACCTTTGGAACAAGCAAAACCATGGAATACTGCAGGAATTTCCGGAGTTTTTGGTTTTTTGAAAAAACTGTGGCGCTTGTATAATGATGATAATAATGGGTGGATTGTAACCAATAATGAACCATCGAAAGAGAGTTTAAAAAGCTTGCATAAAACCATTAAAAAAGTAAATGAAGACATCGAGAATTTCTCTTTTAATACATCGGTTTCTCAGTTTATGATTGGTGTGAATGAATTGACGGCGCAAAATTGTCATGAACGTGCTATTTTAGAACCGTTGGCAGTTTTGATTTCGCCTTATGCTCCTCACATTGCAGAAGAATTATGGGCTCAATTAGGTCATTCAGAATCAATTTCAACTGTCGATTTTCCAGTGGTTAACGAGAGCTATTTGGTTGAAAGCAGTAAGGAATATCCGGTATCTTTCAATGGAAAAATGCGTTTTACAATAGAATTGTCTTTGGATTTAACAGTCGCAGAAATTCAAGAAATTATTATGAAAGACGAGCGCACTATAAAACATTTGGAGGGTAGAGCACCTAACAAAGTGATTATTGTTCCAGGGAAGGTAATTAACCTAGTGGGATAATGACAAAATTACATCCAAAAAATTTGGCTTGTAATTTGATGTAGATTTTGTAACTTTATTTTTTTAAAATATAATATTATGTATTTATTATTAGCAGGTTTAATTATGTTGTTCAGTTGGTTAGTAAGTCGCCAATTGAAAAATAAGTTTGAGAAATATTCAAAATTACAGTTGAATAACGGAATGAGCGGTGCTGAAATCGCTGAGAAAATGCTAGCCGATCACGGAATTACAGATGTTACGGTAATTTCTACTCCAGGTCGATTGACGGATCACTATAATCCAGCTGACAAAACAGTGAATTTAAGTGAGGCAGTTTACAATCAAAGAAATGCGGCTGCAGCTGCTGTTGCTGCTCACGAATGTGGACACGCAGTCCAACATGCTACGGCATACAGTTGGTTAGAATTTCGTTCCCAATTGGTTCCAGTGGTAAATATCGCATCGAATTATGTACAATGGATTTTAATTGGTGGAATTTTCATGATGAAAACTTTCCCTAATTTATTATTAATTGGGATTGTGCTTTTTGCTGCAACCACTATTTTTTCCATCATTACTTTACCAGTAGAATATGACGCAAGCAATAGAGCCTTGGCTTGGTTGGAAAACAAAAACATGTTGACTAGCGAAGAACAAGCTGGCGCAAAAGACGCTTTAAAATGGGCGGCAAGAACTTATGTAGTTGCCGCAATTGGATCTATTGCAACTTTATTGTATTATATCATGATTTACATGAACAGACGATAATTAGCTTATAAATTATTAAAATGGGGAACAGAATTATTTCTGTTCCCCATTTTTTTTAGACTAATTACACGAATCGCCATGAATTTTTTTTTATTACCGAATCAACACACAACCAAATTAACATTCTCCCTACAATTGGATTTGTCTTTCTATTTGCTGGTCAAGGGAAATAAAGGTTTCCGTTCTTGAAACTCCTTCTATAGTTTGGATTTTAGTGTTTAGTAAGTTCATTAAATGTTCGTTATCGCGACAAATAATTTTGATTAATATCGACCAATTCCCGGTGGTGTAATGGCATTCTAATACTTCTGGAATTTTTCGTAAGTCTTTAACAGCCTCCAAATTCCGAGCCGCTTTGTCAAGGTAAACGCCTACAAATGCCATGGTACTGTAACCCAGAATTTTGTTGTTTACCGTAAATTTTGATCCTGAAATTACTCCCGATTGTTCTAGTTTTCGCAATCTTTGGTGAATTGCAGCACCCGAAATGCCAATTTTATTGGCAATTTGAAGTATTGGTTTTCGAGCATCTTCCATCAAATTCCTTAGGATTTCTTTGTCTATTCCGTCTATTTCTACTGTTTGTGAATTGAGTCTCATCTATTATATATAGTAACAAAAATACTGTTTTTAGTTATAATTGAAGAGCAAAAATACAAATAATCTACTAATTTATCACGCTATTAGGGTTGTAGCCTTCGTAGGGCATTTCAACTTCTTTAAATACAATACCTAAGGTTTCTAATTCGGTTAAAATGGGTAAATAGACTTCTTTTGTAATTGGAAGTTGTACCCCTGGAGTGGTGATTTTTCCGTTCAAAATTTTTAAAGTGGCAATAGCTACAGGTAATCCCACTGTTTTTGACATTGCGGTAAAAGTTTGATCTTCACCAACACAAACCATTTTAGAATCGATTTGCTTTTTTTGACCTTTGATTTCATAGCCAAATTTGTGGTACATCACAATCATGTCTTTATCATCGTGCTGTAACGTCCAACTATCGCTAAGTATTTTTTCTAAAATTTGCGCTGGTGTCGCATTTTTTATACCGACTATTTTGTTAGGATTAAAAAGATCCAATTCCACTAATTTGTCCCACATTACATCGTCTTGATCGATTTTCAAATTTAAGCGCAATTTAATTTCTACCGAATCCGTTGGATGATAAGGCAGGAAGGAGTTGGTGAATTGACGGTAATTCATAGTTTCTGAATCGTCCATGATATAAGTATCATCAGTCATTCCGAGCTGAACAAACATGTTCCAAGCTTTCGAAAACCCCACTCTTCTCAGTGTCCCCCGGTATAAAGTTAATAGGTCATCTAATCCGTAAACACTTCTGTATTTTAGTGAATCTCTATTCGCGTAGGCCTCAAATCTACCATAGCCTTCCACTTCCATAAACTCGGTTCTGCTAAAAACTTTTTGATAAGGGATGTATTTGTAGGTGCCTTCTTGGATAAATTTTGCAGCTCCACCTTGACCGGCAAGCACTACATTTCTAGGCGCCCAAGTGAATTTGTAATTCCACAAATTGGTATCCGATTCAGGGGCAACTAATCCGCCACAAAAAGATTCAAACAAGATCATTTTTCCGCCTTCCTCTCGAATTTCATCAATGATCTTCATAGCACTCATGTGGTCTATTCCTGGGTCAAGCCCAATTTCGTTCATGAAAATTAGATTATTTTCTTTTGCCGCAGCATCTAAACTTTGCATGGCATCGCTAATATAGGAAGCGGTCACTAGGTGTTTTTTATAGATAATGCAATCTTTTGCAACCTCTATATGCAAATGGGCTGGCAACATTGAAATTACAATATTGGCCTTTTGAATTTCCGTTTTTCTTTGATTTTCATCAAATATATCTAAAGCAATTGCTGTTGCGTTGGGGTGTGAGTTGGTTTTTCTTTTGGCTAAATCTAATGAAATATCTCCAATGGTAAGGTGTAGATTTTCATCAACGGATTTACCTAGTAAATACTCAATTAAAGAAGAAGCAGATCGACCGGCTCCGATGATTAAGATGTTTCTCATATTAAATTTTATAACACAAATGTATGAATTTGTTATATTTATAACTATATAATATTTAAAAAGTAAATTATTTTTTGAAAGTTAAAATGAAGTAAATTATCAAAAATAAATTATATAATCTTATTTTTGTAGCAACCTATAAAAATAGATCATGGACAAAAAAATTATAAAAACAGCAGCGATTTTAGGATTTATAGCTATTGCATTTGGAGCATTTGGAGCACATAGCTTAAAGAAAATGGTGGGTGCTTTGGAACTCAATACATTTGAAACCGGTGTAAGATACCAAATGTACCATGCGCTATTTTTGTTGTATATAGGAACTACGAATATAATTTCTGAGTCAGCAAAAAAAGTAATTTATTTAACCACTTTGTCTGGAATTCTACTTTTTTCAGGTTCGCTGTATCTTCTAGCCTTAAATAACTTCTTGCCGTTCAATTTTAAACCTTTTGGATTTGTAACCCCAATTGGAGGATTACTATTTTTAACCGCTTGGTTTTGGTTATTTGTTAATATTTTCAAGAAAAATCTTTAATTTCTATCAAAAACGCAAAATAGGTTGTTTTAAATATTTACTTTTGTAAAATAATTATTTAACATAAAGCTAAATTTATGCACAATTACAGCCAATTTACTATATCGATTTCGTTGGAAAAATATGGTATAAAAAACAGCGATAATATAATCTACAATCCCTCATTTGAATTATTATATAATGAAGAATTAAATTCAAATTTAGAAGGGTTTGAAAAAGGACAATTATCAGAGTTGGGTGCTGTAAATGTCATGACGGGAGTTTTTACCGGGCGTTCCCCAAAAGACAAGTACATTGTAAATGATGCAATTACTAAAGACACCATTTGGTGGGCTTCAGATAAAGCGGTAAATGACAATAAAGCCATATCTCAAGTCACTTGGAACGCTTTGAAAGAGACTACAACAGATCAACTTTCGGGTAAAAAATTATATGTTGTAGATGCTTTTTGCGGGGCTAACGAAAATACCAGATTAAAAGTTAGATTTATAATGGAGGTGGCTTGGCAAGCTCACTTTGTGAAAAATATGTTCATCCGACCTACAGACGCGGAATTAGAAAGCTTTGGCGAACCCGATTTTGTGGTTATGAACGCCTCAAAAACTAGTTTCAAAGAGTATAAAAGTCATAATTTAAACTCCGAAGTATACATTGCCTTTAATTTAACTGAGAAAATCCAATTAATAGGAGGTACTTGGTACGGAGGTGAAATGAAAAAGGGATTGTTTTCAATGATGAATTATTATTTGCCATTGAAAGGAATTGCTTCAATGCATTGTTCTGCAAACAAAGGAGAAAATGGTGATGTAGCTATCTTTTTTGGGTTGTCAGGAACGGGAAAAACCACCTTGTCAACAGATCCAAAAAGGGAGTTGATAGGTGACGATGAACACGGTTGGGATGATGAAGGCGTTTTTAATTACGAAGGCGGTTGTTATGCCAAAACAATCGATTTAAGTAAAGAAAACGAACCAGATATTTATGGGGCAATAACCAAAAATGCCTTATTAGAAAATGTTACGCTTGACACAAATGGTAAAATTGATTTCAAAGACGGTTCTGTAACTCAAAACACCAGAGTTTCCTATCCAATTGATCATATTCACAATATAGTTAAACCGATTTCCAAAGCGGGACATGCTTCTAAAGTTATTTTTCTTACAGCAGATGCTTTTGGGGTAATGCCGCCAGTTTCAAAGTTAACTCCGGAACAAACAAAGTATTATTTTCTTTCGGGTTTCACGGCTAAATTAGCAGGTACAGAAAGAGGTGTTACTAAACCTGAACCTACGTTTTCAGCTTGTTTTGGCAAAGCATTTTTATGTTTGCACCCTACAAAATACGGTGAAGAATTGGTAAAGAAAATGGAACAGCATCGTGCTACTGCTTATATGGTAAATACGGGTTGGAATGGTACAGGTAAAAGAATTTCTATTCAAAATACTCGTGCTATAATCGATCGCATTCTTGATGGTTCAATTGAAAAAGCAGAAAGCCACATTATTCCAATATTTAATTTGGAAGTTCCAGTAGCATTAGAAGGCGTTCATTCTGAAATTTTAGATCCTCGAACTACCTATTCGGATGCTTCAGAATGGGATTCCAAAGCTACAAATTTAGCACAATTATTCGTTAAGAACTTTGTTCAATACACCGATAACGAGGAAGGTAAAAACTTAATTAATGCGGGGCCTCAATTGTAGGATTGTATTAAAACAAAAAAAAGCTTTCAGGAAACTGAAAGCTTTTTTTTGTTTTAAATGATTATTTTTCTTTGTTAGCTTTAACAATATATTTATCTATTGCCATTGTCATTGATGGTGCTTCGGGAGTTGGAGCCATAATATCCACTCGAAGTCCATGCTCTAAAGCTTCTTTTTGAGTAGAACTACCAAATACAGCAATTCTAGTATTGTTTTGTTTGAAATCAGGGAAATTCTTGAATAAAGATTTAATCCCTGTTGGACTAAAAAACGCTAAAATATCAAAATACACATCTGATAAATCGGTTAAATCACTCATTACAGTTTTGTAAAAAACGGCTTGAGTCCAATTTACTTTTAGATTGTCAAGAATAATTTTTGCTTCAGCATTCAATTGATCTGAAGCGGGTAATAAGAATTTCTCTTCTTTGTATTTTTTCAATAAAGGAGTTAAATCTACAAAGTCTTTTTGCCCTACATAGATTTTACGTTTTCTATACACCACATATTTTTGCAAGTAGAAAGCCACTGCTTCCGATTGACAAAAGTACTTCAAACCTTCAGGAATTTTATAACGCATTTCATCAGCAACTCTAAAGAAATGATCAACAGAATTCTTGCTTGTTAAAATGATTGCGGTGAAATTATTTAAGTCAATTTTTTGAAGTCTAATTTCTTTTGCATTAACCCCTTCTACATGAATAAAAGGCCTGAAATCAATTTTAACTTTATGTTTTTGTTGCAACTCAAAGTAAGGGGAATTGTCCACTTTCGGTTCTGGTTGTGACACCAAAATTGTTTTCACTTTCATACTTGACATTTTCTAAATATGCTAATTTTTTGTAAACCAATAATACATAAAATAGTAGGGTGCTATTTCAAGAGCGCAAAGATACAAAATAAAATAAAATAAGTTACCTATCAGGATGTTTTGATAATTTTTTAAAGAAATTAAGTACGTTAACAAATTGATTATCAATATTATAAAAAGAAAAAACATCATGAAATTATGAGAAATAGAGTCATTATAAAACAAAAAACAATTAAAAGGCAACAGGAAAAGGCCAATAAATGTTCGATAACTCACTTTTTGAAGGTTAAATTGTTCTACAAATTCCTCAATATCAAATGCGGTGCCTATTATTTTTTCAATTAAATACTTGGATAAAATGAAAACGGTTAAGAAGGTAAATACCTGAATAAAGGAAATCCAATCGGTTTTAATTATGTACCCAAAACTAGTTAAAAGTAAATGGATAAAAAATGAAAAGGAGACTATTTGTACAATAAATAAAAAGACGGTAAACCAACTCATCATAAGACCGGAGTCTTTGTATACTTTTATATATTTATCAGACACAATTAGTTTGGTGAACTCACTAAATCTATTTTCAAAAAGTGATTTAGACAAAGCAATTAGCACTAAGGAAAAAAGAAATAAAAGGGTTGCCCAATCTTTATTTTCAACTATTCGAGGATGTAGTAGGTGTTCCATCATAACGGAGCAAAATTACTAAATTTTTCAACTGTTTCATTTATTATAGTATTATTATGATTCGTAAAACATAAAAAGTTTATTTTTGCATTGAAATTGACCGATAAATTATGAGTAATAGTGTTGTTATAATTCCTACCTATAACGAGATTGAAAATATCGAGACCATCATAAGAGCGGTGTTTTCATTGAATAAATCCTTTCATATTCTCATTGTTGATGACAATTCTCCAGATAAAACTGCTGCTAAAGTGGTGGAACTTCAATCGGAATTTAAAGACCAATTATTTTTAGAAAATAGAGAAAAAAAAGCTGGACTTGGAACTGCATATGTATATGGTTTCAAATGGGCTTTGGATAAAAAATACGATTATATTTTTGAAATGGATGCCGATTTTTCTCACAACCCAACTGATTTAGAAAAACTATATCAAGCATGTGAAGAGGGTGCGGAAGTAGCTATTGGATCAAGATATGTAACTGGAGTTAATGTGGTAAACTGGCCGTTAAGCCGAGTTTTATTGTCCTTTTTTGCTTCGTATTATGTTAAGAAAATTACGGGTATGAAAATCCACGATGCCACTGCAGGATTTATGTGTTACAGAAGAAATGTATTGGAAATAATTAATTTAGATGAAATCAAATTTATTGGATATGCCTTTCAAATAGAAATGAAATACAGATCTTATTGTAAAAAATTAAAAATAGTTGAAGTGCCAATTATCTTTACCGATCGAACTAAGGGGCAATCAAAAATGAGTAATTCAATAATTAAAGAAGCTATTTTTGGAGTTATTTCTTTAAGAATGCGCCAATTATTTAATAGATTATAAATAACAAATGATGAACAGGATTTTAATCAAAAACGCAAAAATTGTAAATGAAGGATCGATTTTTGAAGGTGATGTATTAATAGAGAATGAATTTATAGTCGAGATTGCTGATTTTATAAGTGCAAAATCTTCCGATTGTAAAATAATTGATGCCGAAGGAAATTTCTTAATTCCGGGTGCTATCGATGATCAGGTTCATTTTAGAGAACCAGGGTTGACTCACAAAGGAGATATTGAATCAGAATCTAGAGCTGCTGTTGCCGGCGGAATTACCTCGTTTATTGAGCAACCCAATACCATTCCGAATGCGTTAACCCAAGAAATATTGGAGGAGAAATACCAAATTGCCGAGAACAATTCTTTTGCTAATTATTCTTTTATGATGGGCGCTAGCAACGATAATTTAGCGGAGGTTTTAAAAACAAATCCTAAAAATGTGGCTGGTATTAAAATATTTTTAGGCTCCTCCACCGGAAATATGTTAGTTGATAATGATGAAGTTTTAGAGCGCATTTTTTCGAGTACGCCGTTACTAATTGCTGTGCATTGTGAAGATGAAACGACCATTAAAAATAATTTAGAAAAGTTCAAGGCCGAATATGGCGATGATATTCCTGTTTCAGCGCACCATTTAATTCGTAGCGAAGAAGCGTGTTATTTATCTTCTTCAAAAGCGATTGCCTTAGCAAAAAAAACAGGAGCGAGATTACACATTTTTCATCTTTCCACAGCGAAAGAAATGGAATTGTTTACCAATAAAATTCCTTTGGAACAAAAGAAAATTACTGCTGAGGTTTGTATTCATCACCTTTGGTTTACTAATGCGGATTATGATACCAAAGGGAATTTTATTAAATGGAACCCTGCTGTAAAAACTGAAAACGATCGAAATGCACTTTGGGAAGCTTTGCTAGATGATAGAATCGATGTAATAGCTACAGATCATGCGCCGCATACATTAGAAGAAAAGCAACAGTCCTATTTAAAGGCTCCTTCGGGCGGACCATTAGTTCAACATGCTGTCGTAGCAATGTTTGAAGCCTATCTTCAGGGAAAAATTTCAGTGGAGAAAATCGTGCAAAAAATGGCCCATAATCCTGCAATTTTATTTAAAATAGAGAAAAGAGGATTTGTAAAAGTAGGTTATTATGCCGATTTGGCGATTGTTAATTCGGGGTTGCCGTGGACCGTTAATAAAGATAATATTTTTGCAAAATGTGGGTGGTCTCCATTTGAAGACTTTACCTTCAGGTCTAGAATTACTCATACTTTTGTTAATGGCGAATTGGTGTATCACAATTTTAAGGTAAAAGATATTCGTCGTGGAAAAAGATTATTGTTTGATCGTTAATATTTTTTAATTTCAAATATGAAAAAAGTAAGAGTTCTATTGTTCTGTTTTGTACTGTTTGGGAGTTGCCAAAACGGCCCAATTGAAAAACCTGATAATTTAATTGATCAAGATAAAATGGTCGATATTATGTTTGATATTACCGTATTGGAGGCTATGAAATCTCAAACGGCCCTAGTTTTAGAGACAAATAAGATTAACCCGAATACCTATATTTATAAAAAGTACAATATCGATAGCCTTCAGTTTGCCAATAGTGATAAGTATTATGCTTCAAATGTAAATAAATACAAGGAAATTTTTGATGCGGTAAATAAAAAAATCGAAGACCAAATGGAGTTATCAAAAAAACAAAATACTTCTCCGCCACCTAAGCCAGTTAAGTAGTTTTTATTTTTTATAAAATCTTCCAATTTCTGAAATATACGAAGTCACATCTATAAATTGGTAATCAAATTTATTTCTCACTTTTTCATTGGAATAGCAATCTAATTGGTGACTTGAGCGCATCGTTTCTTTCGAAATCATTCTTTTTTTATTTAATAAAATTGATGTTAGCCAATTCCATCTCCAAGCCAATTCCGTTTGCCTATAGGCGGCGCAGAATTTTGGTTTTTCAACATTTAAAGCCTTAGCAATTTCATTAAATATTGTTTCGTAAGAATAATTGTTTTCTATGGCAATATAGCGTTGACCGTTTTCCTTTTCATCAATTTTTGTCATCGTCTTAATTAATAAATTTACCACATCGATGACTGAAACAAACCCAGAAGTTCCTTTGGTGTAGAATTTTAATCCATTGGCAACAGCTGTAAAAAGTTTCCCGCTGCCTTGTTTCCAAAACCCAGGCCCTAAAATAATCCCTGGATTGACAACCACCACTTGAAGCCCTTCTTGTTGACCCCGCCAAATTTCCATTTCGGCACCATATTTTGAAATAGCGTAATTGCTATGGTGCTTTTCAGGATTCCATTCGGTTTCTTCGGTAATTATTGATTCATACTCTTTTAAATCTCCTAATGCGGCAATTGAACTTACATAACCTATTTTTTTTACGTCATGGGAAAGGCAAAGATTCACCATATTTGCAGTTCCTTCAATGTTGGTTTTCCTTAGTAAATCTTCATCATTAGGGTCAAATGAAATTAAAGCGGCGCAATGAAATACCGAAACCACATTTGCGAAAGCGATTTCTAAGGAAGGAATATCAGTAATGTCGGCTTGAATCCATTCGATTTTATCAAATAAATGGCTTTTATTATACAATTCAAATAGGGATTTAGTAGCCAAAATGGAAGATTGATTTCTATAAATAGCTCGAATTTTCTCTCCATTCTCTAGCAATTGCAATGCCAAATGAGAACCTACTAAACCCGTTGCGCCAGTTATTAATATCATAACACGAAAGTACAAAATAGGAAGTAGGAAACATATTTTTTTTTCGAATTACCGAATAAACAAATCAACAAATCAACATTAAATTTTATCTTTGCACAAATTGATTTAAAATGAAGAATATTATAGAAGAATTGCAATGGCGTGGTCTGGTTCACGATATTATGCCGGGAACTGAAGAACAACTGTTGAAAGAAATGACGGCAACTTATATTGGATTTGATCCAACTTCAGATTCTTTACATATTGGTAGCCTTGTGCCTATAATATTATTGGTTCATCTAGAAAATTTTGGACATAAACCTATTGCACTTGTTGGCGGAGCTACCGGAATGATTGGTGATCCTTCAGGAAAATCTGATGAAAGAAACCTTTTGGATGAAGCGACTTTAAATCATAATGTGGAGGGAATCAAGAGCGTTTTATCACGCTTTTTAGACTTCAATTCTTCGGCATCTAATGCACCAATTTTAGTAAATAACTACGATTGGATGAAACAATTGTCCTTTATCAATTTTGCTCGAGATGTGGGAAAACGAATCACTGTGAACTATATGATGGCGAAAGATTCGGTTAAAAAACGACTTTCAGGCGAGGGCGAAGGAATGTCATTTACAGAATTTACTTACCAATTAATTCAAGGTTACGATTTCTATCATTTGCACAAAGAATACCACTGTTTGCTTCAAATGGGAGGTTCAGACCAATGGGGAAATATTACAACGGGAACGGAATTAGTGAGAAGAATGAACGCTGAAGGAGCTAAGGCATTTGCGATGACTTGCCCCTTAATAACAAAGGCTGACGGATCTAAATTTGGTAAATCGGAAGGTGGAAATGTTTGGCTTACCGCCGATAAAACTTCGGTTTATAAATTCTACCAATTTTGGTTAAACACTACTGATGTAGATGCTGAAAAATACATAAAGATCTTTACTTTTTTAGATAAAAACACAATTGATAGCTTAATTGCAACCCACCATGAAGCGCCACATTTAAGAGTTTTACAGAAAAAATTAGCGGAAGAAGTAACCACTTTTGTTCACTCAGTTGCCGATTTAGAAAAAGCAATTCAAGCATCTGCAATTTTATTTGGGAATGCCACTTCGGATGATTTAAAACAATTAGACGAAGCCACGTTCTTAGAAGTTTTCGACGGGGTTCCTCAAGCTACTGTTTCAAAAACTGAAATGGAAAATGGAATCGATATTGTATCGATTTTAAACGAAAAAACAGGATTTTTTAAGTCGAATGGAGAAGCTAGAAGAGCTTTATCAGCCAATTCAATTGCGGTAAATAAAGAAAAAGTTACTGAGGAATTTAGTCTTTCAAATGCAAATTTGATCAACAACCAATTTGTATTATTGCAAAGCGGAAAGAAAAATTATTTTGTAATTCGAGTGGTTTAATTGGAATTGTTAAACCGTTTAATCGTTGAACTGTTGAATTGTAATTCCGGTTAACCGAATAACCAAAAAACAAATCAATGTTTCACAAGACCATCAAATTACACCCTCGAATATCGGAATTATCAAAAC
>CANHHG010000034.1 GCA_947460615.1 Bacteroidota bacterium | reverse complement strand
TTTCTTCACTATTTGCAGTAGTAACTGTCGATCCCATATTAGTTATTCATTAAAAAGTTCCCAAATTTAAGCATTTTTCTTATTTAAAGAAATATAAAAACAAAAACAAATATACCCAAAGGAAATCCAGAAAGTGCCAGTACATTGCACCAAGCTCAATACCAAGGGTTTGTGTTGAATTGTATTTTTGTTTAAAATGATTATAAATTATAATTAATAGTGAAATTAGCCCTCCCGCAAGGTGAGCAAGGTGCACTATAGTTACAATATATAAAAAAGTGGTTGTTATAGAACTCGCACTTCCGGTAAAAAAATAACCGCTATCAACAATTTGACGAAAACCCACAAATTGAAGAATTACGAATACAATTCCGAGCGCAAAAGTAGCTAAAAGAAATGAAGTTGTGGCACTTCTTTTGTCTTTTTGTATTGCTTTTTTTGCTAAATGAAAAGTGATACTACAACAAAGTATTGCTGCCGTGCTTAAATAAAAAGCCGTTGGCAATTGAAAGTCTTTTACCCAATCTGCTCTGGATTTACTAACCACAAACGCGCTTGTTAGTCCGGCAAACATCATAAACATACTGACCATCGCAAACAACAATATCAATTTATATGATCTTGCGTTTCTTTCTTTGGTTTCATTGATTGAAGTACTCATAATTATCGTAAAAATTTATCTAAAATATAAACCAATTGTAATAAAGTAATATAAGAAACACTAACTAACATCAAGGTTCTTGCCGCTTTTGGTGTTCTTGTTTGGTATAGTTTAACTGCATAATATAACATCCAAAGTCCTAACAAAAGTACCGCAACCGCTGAAATTTTCGTGATAAAAAATTGTCCCGTATACCCCAAAACCGGTAATAAAGAGGCAATGATTAACCATAGCGTATATAATATTATTTGAAGTGCTGTTGAATTATCTTTCTTTCCAGAAGGCAGCATAAAAAACCCTGCTTTTTCATAATCTTCATATAAAAACCAACCTATTGCCCAAAAATGAGGGAACTGCCAAAAGAATTGAATTAAAAATAAAGTTCCCGCTTCAATTCCAAAATTTCCTGTCGCCGCAACCCAACCTAACATAAATGGAATTGCTCCAGGAAAAGCACCCACAAAAACAGAAAGCGGAGTCACCGTTTTTAAAGGAGTATAAATACAGGTATAAATAAATATTGAAATGGCACCAAACATAGCCGTTTTTTCATTGATGGTGTATAAAAGTACAACCCCAATAATAGTCAGCAAAAAGGCAATGGATAAAGCGGAATTTGAAGTCATTCTATTAGAGGGTACTGGACGGTTTTTGGTTCGATCCATTAAAACATCTAATTCTTTTTCTATTACTTGGTTAAATGCATTCGAAGCGCCCACCATGCAATATCCTCCAATTGCTAGTTTCAATAAAACCATCCAATCTAAAGAGTGAATAGAAGGAATACCCAACATAAATCCTGCAATTGAAGAAAAAACAACACTTACAGCCAATCTGGCTTTTGTGATTTCTAGAAAATCAGTATAAATAGATTTTAAGGAAAGATTGTTAATTGTAGCGTTCAAAGCTGATTTGTTGGTTTTAAAACTGGTGCAAAGATACTTTAAAAAATAGCATTTCACAAAAGGAAAACTATATAAAATAAAGCTACAAATTATAATTTAACAAAAGTTTATAAATCAATAATTATCAGTGGTAGATTCGCTACTTGCAATGCGTTTTGCAGCAGAAGTTCCAATTCTTTTTACACCTAATCGGATCAGGTTTACCGCTTCATCGTAATTTCTTACTCCGCCTGCTGCTTTAATTGGCAATGGAGAAGCGTTTTCGAGCATCATGATTATTGAAGGAAGGGTCGCACCGTTGGGCAAATTGTCTTTTGTTTTATAAAATCCTGTTGAAGACTTTACGAAAACGTTAGGATAAACGTCTTCTTTAAAATTAGAAATAACAACGTTTTTTATTAAAGTTGAAAGTTGGATTATCTCTTGGTTATTTAAAGCAGCCACTTCAATAATCCATTTAATCACTTTGTTATTTTGTAGAGCGAACTGGGTACATTTTAAAATTTCTTCTTTTACTAGTAGGACATTTCCTTTTTTAAAAGCTTCATAATTGCACACAAAATCCAGGTCGTCGGCGCCATCGGTAATGGCTTTTTGGGCTTCTTTAATTTTTATAGAATAATTGGAATTGCCTTTTGGGAAATCAATTACAGTTCCAATAGTAACTTTTGAATTTTGATCGGTTATCCTCTTCTTGGCCAGAGAAACCATTTCTGGACGAATCATAACGAGCTTAAAATTCTCATCAATTGCTTCTTGAATGCAATTCACAACTAATTTTACATTTTCATTTTTACTTATTCCGGCTTGTTCAGCTGTTTTCAAGTAGGTAGAATCCAAAAATGATTTTATATCCATGTAGATTCAAAATATAAATACTTATTAGATTTTCTTTTTATTTGAATAGTATTCATTAGAAAGTAAAATTACCAACGCTGAAAAAGCCCCTGAAATATTTGAAATTACATCTAAAATATCTCCTTTTCTCGAAGTGGTTAATACTTGTTGAGAACATTCGATTATGATTCCGAATACCAATGATACAAAAAACAAAATAACAGGCGTTTTATAATTAATTATTTTAGTAGTTGATTTAAAATACAAATACCATAAAATAATAAATACAAAATGAAATGTAAAATGCGCTAATTTATCAACATTACTAATTTCAATTTTGGGCAATTCGCTTGCTGGTTCTAAGCATAGGAGTAGAATCGAAAAAGTCCAAATTAGTGAAACCGATAAATAGCTATTTTTATGCACCAATTAGTGCTTTATAATCATCACTTGAAAGTAAATCCTCCATTTCTGAAGCATCCGAAAATTTTACTTTTACCATCCATCCCTTTCCGTAAGGATCTCCATTTACCGTGTCAGGACTAGATTCTAAATCATCATTAAATTCAACAATTTCCCCTGATAATGGCAAGAATAAATCAGAAACTGTTTTCACTGCTTCTACCGTACCAAAAACTTCGTCTTTAGCTAATGTTTGATCCAAAGTTTCTACTTCTACGTAAACAATATCACCCAACTCTTTTTGAGCAAAATCAGTGATCCCTACTGTTGCAATTTCACCGTCAATACTAACCCATTCGTGGTCTTTTGTGTACTTTAAATTTGAAGGAATATTCATTATTAATTTTATTTATAGTTATAATTAATTTTTTACAAAGGTATTATTTACAATTCTATTTTCAATTAATTTCCGAAATTATATCTGAGTGTAAATCCAGCTCGAATATTGGTCATTGGAAAAGAGGTTGAAACCACCGCTTTAGAAAAGGTATGATCGTAATAAAATATAGTAGTTAAATTTTTACTTAAAGAGTAATCAGCAGTTATTCTTGCGGACCAAAGATTCTGTCCTCCAGCTAATTGGTTGTTATCATAATCTAAATAACGAACAATTGTTTGATTATTTCTATATGAAAAATCACCCTTAATGTTAATATCTCCTTTTAGAACTCCTTGAGCATTATCGGCAAATTTAGAAGAAATAGCAACGTCTTTAAATCGATATCCCATACCAACTACAAATTCTACCCCACTCACTTCAGTCAATAAATTATTATCAAAACTCATTGATAAAGCCCTGTCTTTTTTCATTTCGGCTAAAAACTTCATTGAATTCTTAAGTTCAAAATCCAACCTAACTAAGGGATTAAATTGTTCTACCAAATTCACATTAGCAATAATAGTTCTATTTAAGAAATTTCCTCCTTTATCAAATCCATTTGGATTTAGATTGTAGTCTAAATTAGATCTGAAAGAATTGATTGTATATGAAGCTCTATAGCTATGTTGTATAGAAAATCTTTTAAAGTTCTCTTTAAAAAATTCGTATCTCATTAACCCATTATATTTTGCAGTCCAGTTGGGAATAGGAAAATCTCTAAATGCTGATAATGAAACCCCTTTTGCCGATTCACCTATTTTATCACTTATTGCTCCTGTGTATGCCGCAAGGAATGAAGGAAGCAATACCGCTTGACTGTTTTTACCAAAGCCTGCAGGATACCCTTCAGCGTCCCTTGGAAAAGTAGTTGCGTTGTAATATTGTTCCGCTAATCGATTGGCAATTATTATTCTATTTCCCCTAAAATCATTAAATGCAGAAGATTCATTTATATCACTATTTCTAAAAGCCGTTTTAAGCATAATTGTAGAAATAGCAAAGTTTCCTGTATTATAGGGTGACCTTGAATTATATTGTCCGGCTGAAACATCAAATTGTTCTGAGAAATTATCTGCAAAGGTTCTGTCGGCTGTAATATCAATTTTAAAATCTGGAAACAAGTCCATGTTGGCGGTAATGTTCAGCGCTTTATTAGTAACTTGGGTGAAATTTTGATTGAATTCTGGATAATTGGTTAACCAACCATTTTTAGCTGCTTCAAATCTAACATCATCCTGGAATCCAAATACAAATCCTAAAGTAGGCTTTGAAGTTCCTAAAAATCCTAATCCTGGCAAATATCCTGGTAATGCAGTTCCTTTATTTTCAGTGTAATTTATCTGAATATTTTTTACGCTAGTTAATATTCCTCTAAGTCCAGCAATAAACACATTCTCATCAGAAAAATTTTGCTGTTGCTGATTATTTATAACTTTTTGACCAGGAACAGGCGCTTTTTTAGGAGTTTGTTGAACCGGTTTTTTGGTATTTTTAATCAACCCAATGTACCTGTAAAAGGATTCCATATTAAAAGAAGTATTCAATTTCTGTGCAGCTGAATTTTGAATAGTATTTCCTAAATTATATAAAGTACCATCTGTAGCTTCAATTGATGATAAAGCTGCCGAGGATTTTAACCAACTATAATTTCCAGTATAAGAATAGGTAGATTTAATAAAACTAAACAATGGGATTTTATTAATCGGTAATTCATAATTCATAGTCAATTGTTGCGTATGCTGATTTGGATCCCCAACATCCAAATAGTTATCCCAAATAGTTACACTGTTATCAGGCACATTATTGTCGTTAATATAATTTCTAACAATATTATTTGAAGATGCAGTGAAGTTAAATTTTAAGGCTTTTGTCAAATTATAATTGAACCCATATTGATAATTAAAAAGGAAATTTCTTCTGTACAGTGGGTCTAATCCAATACCCGCAACTTCAACTTGACGAAATTCTTGACGATTATACTGTCTAATAATGTTAGTGCTAAATGAAATATTTGAAGGTAAATAATTAAAATTAAAATCACTTAGCAACCTCCAATAATCACTTTTTTTGAAAATTTTCGTTTTTTTGAATGGCTCAAATGGTTTAGGTTGGAAAGTATAAGCATAGTCAACAGTAGTATTTACCTGTTTGTCTTCATAACTCTCAATTTCAAAATTATGTCGCTCTACTTCATTGTAGGAATAGGATAAAGTTAAATTTTCTGGATCGTAAATATGTGGTTTTTGTTTTTCTCCTCTTTCTTTTTTAACCCCAATAAAATTAATACTTCTTCTTTTGGTATAGTCAATTGCTCTGTTTCTAATGTTATCTCGTTCGGCTTGGTTAGAAGTTACATCTAGTAATTGTTGCAGTCTGATATCCTGGTTGAAGGGGTCGTATTCTGGGGTAATTGTTTCCTCGCCCACGGCATAATTAAAGGGCAAATTGATCCCCCATTTTTTTGGTAATAGCTTGCCAATACTCAAATTAGTAACTATATTATATTGAAATAAATCTTCACGACTTCTTTCATTTGGACCTTGCTCTAACGCCCCAAAACCAACAGTACTTTTCTTACTTGAAGCAGATACGGTGGCTAAATCTGCTAAATTAGTGTCTAAACTAACAACAGCAGCCATTCCGCCTTGATTGTCCATTCCTGCCAATCTAAGTTCGTTAAACCAAACTTCCCCTCGAATAGTACTTGTATTGGTTGCTTTATTTTTTATCCCTACCATCAAGGTTCTTACCAATCCAAAATTAGGATTTCCTCGTATTCCAAGTCTTAATTTACCTCTACTTGTATTTGTTGCCAATGAAGGATCTAAAACGTCATCATCTATAAATCGAATTCCATTTATATCTTCCGCTGGAGCATTTCCTCCTAAAGCCAATACTTTTAACTGGGTTAATAAGTCCAATTGCAAATTGATTTCATTTAATTCAGGCCATACTTCCTCGGGGGATGAGGCGCCTTCAGGGGTAACTTTTAGTGGGATTTCTATTTGATAAAAATTCTGTGTAAAGTCATTTCCAAATCTTATAAAACCTATCATTTGATCATTTTGAAGAGGGGTTGGATCTGATGGTGCCGGAAGTGCTTCGGCGTGTAAAAACATTTTAAGCTTATTAAATTGACGCATATCAACGTTTACGTTCTTGAATACTGCTCTTGAATCCCCAGGCTGCAAACCGTCGCCTCCAACTCTCATTGCTAAAGATTGTTCGTTTTGATTGATCACTGAATTATTATTGTACAATTGTTCCCTAACCACACCCGGTGGAGAAACGTAACGAATTGGACTTCTGTTACCGTTTTCTTGAATATTCACGGTAAGAACATCTAAATCTGTATTGTCATCAGAAGGATTGGTATCAGCAGCATCGAGAGTATTGGTATAGCGTCTCCATTCTCCTCGTACTAAATCAAGAGCACCAAAACGAACAGTCATTTTATCACTAAATCCAGTCATAAACATTCGCATATAACCAATTGATCTAAAGTCTGTAATTCCTCCAATAGTATTTTCTGGTTGAGAAATTGGAATTTTAAATTGGATCCATCTCGCACGAGTGGGGTTGGCACCAGAAGGTAAATTGGCAGCGTCTGTTTCTCTAATGTCCGTTACATATCGATCCACGCCAATAGTCATATTTCTATGTAAATCAATACTATACTCAAAATAAGCATTGATGGTGTTCATGGTATTATCTCTATTTATATCTTCTACATCAGGAAGTGTAGTTGAGCCTCTGCTAGCGTCGGTTACGTCTACTGGTGAATTTCCTTGAGTCCCATTATAATTTTTATATCGGTCTTGAACATCCCCTTCGGCAGTAAGATAATATTCATAGTCGTCTGCTGAAGGATCTGGATAGCCCGAGAAATTAGGGAATTTTGAAGCTTCTTCGTTATTGTTTAATCCATCTAATCCAATATCTTGGTTGGACCTATTGGCGGGATTAGTGTCAAATGCATAAATTAAAGATTGTGATGCGGGAATATTTCCCCAAATAGGCTGTGGCGAAACTAACACCTGGTCGGCTCCAAGTCCATTTTCAAATTGTTTTCTTCCGTCTTTTAATACATCTTCGGATATTGATCCTAAGTTAAAATAGATTTTTCCAGTGTTATTAACGGAGGCTTCACTCGATAAATTTCCTGGATCATAATAAGGATCTAATAACCAGAATTGCAAATATTCAACGTTACTTTGCTCAAAATTGGTAGAACTCAAAGACCTCATAATTCCACCAAAATTACTTTGTGGATTAGGCAATTGATTGGTTGCGGCTGCTGCAGGATTGTAATTGTATGCTCCTCTTTCTTTTGGATAATAGACAAGGTCTAATGTGTTTACTACTTGTGTTTGTCCAATTGCAATATCTGTAACAGGATAAAGTTCTTCGCTATAAATTCTTCTTGTAGAATTTAGAGATATGTCTTGAATGGAAACTCCCGAAGGTCTTGATGCATAAAATGAAGGATCTATACTATACCATGATAATTTTGCTCTTTTATAACCATAGCTAAGATCGGAAGCGGTTGCATTAAAATCGTAACTACTTCTGATTGATTTTTCAGGGGTTGAGGACAAACTCCATGAAAGTGGAGCTCTCATGTCTATTGATGTTTGTGAACCTTCAAAATCATCAACATATATAGTTGATTCTCCTTGAAATTTATCTGCTTCTGGAGTATCTGGTTTCAAAAAGGCAACTTCCCCTCGAAAAGATAAATTAGAAGCTACATCAGTATCCATATTTGGCAATTTATTTACTAACCTTGTAAAGAAAGGAACTTCAGTAGAAAAATTAGTATTGAACCCAAAAATGGTGTTATTTACAGATTCCTGACCGTAACTTGATTTTTGTGTAAATGGCTTTTCAGACATTTTTAAAAAGGTACCACCTATCATAAACTTCTCAGAAATTTTATGCTCTACATTAAACCCCATGAATCTTCTGGTTTGTTGACCAAAAACAGCATTGTTTTCTAATGAAACTTTAATTTCAGCATTGGAAGCTTGGAGCGAAGGATCTAAAATTTGAACTCTTCCCAATTGGTAATTTACACTATAATCAACCCCTTCAACCAAAACGCGCCCTCCAGCAGTTACTACAACTGATCCTTTTGGGACATTGAAAGCTCCAATTGAAATACCATCACCACCGGTAGATTTAAATTTACCTCTTAATTGAAATTTATTTTTTTCACTGTCTTGTAATGCCGTTGCTTGAGTTTGGCGGTACATGTTTCTGTAAACATATTTAGTTTGATTGGCATTGTAATTTCCAACATTATAATCTTCGATATTGTTATTTCTTAATTTTTCAAATAAGTGTTTTCCAAATGGCTCTACCGTTGTAAATATTATTCTACCATTTTGAGTGTCCACTGTTAGTCCTGGAATAAAGTCAAAAAATCCATCTCCTCCTGTTTGTGGATCATTATTAAAGTTTAATTTATCAACATTAAAAACTTTCAATAAAGGCGTACTTGAAACTAAATCTTGAGGCTGAGGAAGTGGAGAAACTAAATTAATATAGTTCAAGGGAGAAGGATCGGTATATAAGATATTGAATCTAAAATCCGTTTGCTGCAATTGAAAAGCCCCGGGAATTTGATAAATATTTTTCATCATCAAGTTCCAAATGGGAGTGGTAACTCGGGTTGTTGGGTTTTCTACACTAGTTAAATTGCTTTTCAGCATTTTTAATATTAAACTTTGAGTTGAAACAGTGGTAGGCTGAGTTGAGCCAGGCGTCGTGTTACTAGTTTCAGTAGCTTGAACACCATCGGTTCCAAATTCGCCTACTTGATAGACGACATCTCCAATTGTATATTGATAAGCCACCGCTAATACTTCGTCGTTGGCCAATTTTTGTTGTAAAGAGAGGTATCCTAATTGCGGGTGAAATGTAAACTCTGAAGAAGTTAATTTTCTTGCATTTTCTAATTTAGAATAATCCTGTCCTTCACTAACTGTTACTCCAGTAAAACCAGAACTTGCCGTTACAATTTCTCTAATATTTCCATTTAATCTCCCGCCGTTATCAATTAATTCGGGATCGTATTTGTTGTTTTTATTGTCGGCTGGACTATTTGGAGGAGCAATAAAAAACCCTGTGGATGGGTTAGCGACCACAATCTCATTATTATTAAAACCGGTAATTGGGGACTCCCCTAAATCTTGCAGTGCAATAATATTTCTTAAATTATTGTTGGTTGTAGTCACTCTATTTTGTCGATTGGTAATCCAAGCTTCAACCCTTGTTATTTGAACTCGACTATTTATATAGGGATAATTCTTTAGTGATTCGTCGTATTTATTCCTAAAATATTGAGAAAGGAAGAAATGGCGATCAGCATCGTAATCTAATGCAAATAATTCAAACTCCTGAATGGTTCCACCTCCTTGCGAAGTTACCGATTTGGTTTGAGATCTTTGTTCTGAGAAAACTCCTGTAACAGTGGTTTTACCAAATTGAAGTTGTGCTTTTACACCAAACAAACTTTGGGCTCCACGAATTAAAGAAGTGTTTAATGGCATACTTACATTACCAACTTCTATTTTTTGGATTATGTCATCTTCGTTGGCCTTGTAATCTGGATTGTATTCTAATTTAATTAAATTTTGGAATGCAAACGTGGATTGGGTATCGTAGTTGGCATTAACATTTAGTCGAGTCCCAACTTTCCCCATCAAACTCATACTAATTCTTTGATTGAAATCAAAAGTGGTGTTGGAAGCATTTTGAGTAGAAAAAGAGGGATTGTCTTGCTTGGTATAACGCACCCCTAGATCCATTTCCACAGATCCCGTTGGTTTTACATCTATAGTGTTTCCTCCAAATATGGTTTCAAAAAAACTATTATTTACGTAATATTTAGGTAATAAATCTTTTTTAGCTTCTTCAGAACCCTTTTTTACTCCATCAATAGCATCTAACTTTTTCTTGTAATAATTTCGAATGGACTCTTTCAAAACCATCGCCTCGTATTCTTTTGGAGTAAGAAATTTAGGGTAATTTATGGAATAGCCAGCAATGGTGCTAGTAAAAATATAACGATCCGTTTTGGGATCATAAACATATAAATTCACTACACTTGGAGGGTTATTCAATCCAAGTTGCCCCACAGAAAAGCCCATTTTAGTTGAGTCCTGAACGGGAGGATTATTTTGAGCTAGCCCGCTAAAACCAGAAAATAATATCAGAAAAAAGATACTTATTTTTAATATTATTTTTCTGCTTTTTATATATATAGTTTTCAAGAATTATAAATTTTTTAATGCTAATTTGATGATGTTTTCTAGGGTAGCTTCCGGGTTCTCTTTCACAATCTTTTCCACCACTCTTTCGCTAGATTTTCTAACAAATCCCAAAACCTCCAAAGCAGATAACGCTTCATCTTTATTTGTATTGTTTTGAATCATAGAAACTTCGTCTAAATCATACAATTTTAACACTTTATCCTTTAAATCTAATAATACTCTTTGCGCTGTTTTACTCCCTATCCCTTTAATTGATTGAATAGTAACAAGATCTCCAGAGGCAATTGCTTGAATAATTTGTTTTGGTTCTAATGAGGAAAGCATCGTTCTAGCGATACTTGCTCCAATTCCTGAAACGGAAAGTAACATTTTGAAAATTTCTCGTTCTGATTTTTCAACAAATCCAAAAAGGGTTTGAGAATCTTCTTTTATTTGAAGATACGTAAATAACTTGATCGCCTCTGAATTAGGAAGCAGAGAATAGGTATGCAATGAAATGTTTACATGGTAACCCACTCCATTACAGTCTATAATGACTTCCGTTGGGTTTTTCTCTACTAATTTTCCTTGTAAGTGTGCTATCATTTTTTTAAGTAATTTCCAAATATAAGAAAAATCTATTACACTCTATTCGCAATTGTTTTTATATAATTTGGTGCGATTTTTCTACTTATTTTACTCTGTTTCTCTTTTCTTTTTCTTGGGCATCAACTACTGCTACTGCTACCATATTTACCATTTCTTCTACACTTGCACCTAATTGAAAAATGTGTACTGGTTTATCCATTCCCAACATAATTGGACCAATAGAATCTACTTTATATAATTCTTTCAGTAATTTATAGGTGATGTTAGCCGATTCCAAATTTGGGAATATTAAGGTATTTACTTTTTTCCCTGCGAGCTTTGAAAAAGGGAATTTGTTCTTCAACATATCGGAATTAAGTGCAAAATCAGCTTGAATTTCACCATCTACTTGTAGTTCTGGATGGTTTTCATGTAAAAATTTCACTGCATCTCTAACTTTATTTGTACTTGGGTTAGAAGAAGAACCAAAATTTGAAAATGAAATCATCGCAATTACAGGTTCCATACCAAACATCCTAACTGTTTTTGCAGTCATCAAAGCAATTTTTGCTAAATCATCAGCGGATGGATTTGGGTTTATTGCCGTGTCCGATAAAAACATCGGTCCACGATTGGTCATCATCATATTCGTAGTTGCCACCAATGAAATCCCAGGAGCTTTATCAATTAATTGTAAAATAGGTTTTATTATTGAGGCATAGCTTCTTGAATACCCTGAGACCATTGCGTCAGCATGTCCCTGATTGACCATCATAGCGGCAAAATAATTTCGCTCTCTCATCCATTTTTGAGAATCTAAAAGTGATATTCCACGTCTTTGTCTCGAATTCCAGAAAATATCAGCATATTCATTTCTTCTTTTATCTTCTTCTTTTGTTTTAGGATCATAGATGGGAACTTCGGCTAAGAATCCTATTTCCTCTTTTAATTCTAATATAATTTCTTTATTTCCTAATAAAATTGGAAAGGCAATATTATCTTCAAATGCTATTTGAGCTGCTTTTAAAACATCCAGGTGATCTGCTTCCGCAAATACTACTCTTTTTGGATCGGTTTTGGCTCTATTAGCAAGAAGACGAACCATTTTGTTATCCGATCCTAATCGGTCTAAAAGTTCCTCTTCGTATTTTTGCCAATCCAAAATAGGATTTAAAGCTACTCCAGATTCCATTGCTGCCCTTGCTACTGCTGGGGCAACTGTAGATATTAACCTTGGATCGAATGGTTTGGGAATAATATAATCTCGTCCAAAAATTAATTTTGTTTCGCCATAGGCAATATTTACCTGCTCAGGAACCGACTCTTTTGCTAAAGCAGCTAATGCTTTAACGGCCGCCATTTTCATGGCTTCATTTATTTTAGTAGCACGAACATCTAAAGCCCCTCTAAAAATATAGGGAAACCCGAGTACGTTATTCACCTGGTTTGGATTATCAGACCTTCCGGTCGCCATGATTATGTCTTTTCGAGTTGATATCGCTAGGTCATAATCTATTTCAGGAATTGGATTTGCCATAGCAAAAACAATTGGGTCTTTAGCCATTCCAAGCAACATATCTGGAGATAAAATATTCCCCGCAGAAAGTCCTAAAAAAACATCGGCCCCTGAAAGTGCCTCTTTTAAAGTGGCATTTTTTGAACCGTGTGAATATTTTTTTTGTAATTCCGACAGGTCTTCTCTATCACTTGACAACACTCCATCTTTATCGAACATGATAATATTTTCATGCTTTACCCCCAATAAAACATATAAATTGGCACAAGCTAAAGCTGCAGAACCAGCACCTGAAATTACAATTTTTACTTTTTCTATTTTTTTCTTTGCTAATTCTAAGGCGTTCAATAATGCAGCAGAGGAAATTATTGCGGTTCCGTGTTGATCATCATGCATCACGGGGATATTCAATTCTTCAACTAGGCGTCTTTCAATTTCAAAGGACTCTGGAGCTTTAATATCTTCTAGATTAATTCCTCCAAAAGTGGGAGCGATATTTTTAACCGTTTCTACAAAGGCGTCAATGTCTTTGGTGTCAACTTCAATGTCAAAAACATCAATGTCAGCAAAAATTTTAAACAATAATGCTTTTCCTTCCATAACTGGTTTTGAGGCTTCCGGGCCGATGTCTCCCAAACCTAAAACGGCAGTTCCATTTGTAATTACTGCTACTAAATTTCCTTTTGAAGTATACTTATAAACGTTATTTACATCTTTAGCAATTTCTAAGCAAGGTTCAGCTACTCCAGGCGAATAGGCTAATGATAAGTCTCTTTGAGTAGCATATTTTTTTGTGGGTACCACTTGGATTTTTCCTGGTGTAGGTTTTGCGTGATATAATAAGGCTTCTCTTCTTTTATTATGATTATCCATTTCAATGTTAGTTTTTCAACACAAAGATAAAAGTTAGAATTGAATAACAACCCCTTTACTTGGTTTAGTTTTATTAAAATTGATTAAAATTTTCATTTAAATGGCAACTTTCAACTCTATATAAATTCACTTAATGAAGTCAATGTTTCTTATAAAACCTTCGAATTTGGTTCTTTTAACTGCCGAATTTTTAAAAATCGTTTTAAAAGTTTCTTCTGTAATTTCTTCCCAGTCCTTTTTACTCATAGACAAAAACTCAGGATTAGGATCAAAAAGTGGTTCGTTATGTGGTTTTGAAAATTTATTCCAAGGGCAAACATCCTGACAAATATCACATCCAAAGGCCCAATCATCCAATTTGCCTTTCATTTCTGTGGGGATACTCTCTTTAAGTTCGATGGTGAAATAGGAAATGCACTTACTCCCATCAACAATATAGGGAGCCACAATAGCTTCTGTAGGACACGAGTCAATACAGGCGGTACAAGTCCCACAATGATCGGTGGTGGCGTAATCGTATTCTAGCTCAAGGTCAATTATAAGTTCTGCAATAAAATAAAACGAACCAACTTGCTGGGTCAATAAATTACTGTTTTTTCCAATCCACCCCAAGCCACTTTTGGCAGCCCATGCCTTGTCAAGAATAGGTGCAGAATCTACAAACGCACGACCGTCAACAGCTCCAATATTCTCTTGAATTGAGAATAACAATTCCTTCAGTTTTTCTTTAATTACAAAATGATAATCTTGTCCGTAAGCGTATTTGGAAATTTTGTAGCTCTCTTGATTTTGAAATTCCGATGGGTAATAATTCAATAACAGTGAAACGACACTTTTGGCACCATCTACTAATAAAGTTGGATTGAGGCGTTTGTCAAAATTGTTTTCCATGTAGGACATTTGTCCGTGTTGGTTTTTATTCAACCAATTTTCCAATCTTGGTGCTTCTTGTTCTAAAAACCCAGCTTTGGATATGCCACAAGACAAAAACCCGAGGCGCTTGGCTTCGGATTTGATGAACTGAGTAGGATTTAAGATTTTAGATTTCAGATTTTAGATTTTATTAACTGAGTAGGATTTAAGATTTTATGAAATGAGTACTAATTTAGTTTTTAGATTTTAAGATTAGTGCATTAACTCTGTCTTTAATAGTTTTCATGGAACTTACAAAAATTGCTGTTAATTCATTCCCCTCATTCCATATTTTATCAATCTGTGATTTTTTTACCCACTCTTTTTGTAGAATAATTTCTAACCAAAATAAAGTTTCATCGGATTCTTCAATTACAATTGACATTTTAGCAATAAATTCTCTATCACTTCTAGCTCTGCAAACAGCTCTATAATTGGCACCAACAGAAGTTCCACTTCTTACAATTTGATTAGAAACGGCCCTGCCAGAAATTGTATTTGGCAGCATTTCAACAAGATCTAAAATTGTAATTGAATATGTTTTTGTTCTATTCTTAAGTTCGTTTGAATCCATAAATTTTTTTCTACAATCTTAATTCTAAAATCTTAAATTAAAAAAGCCCTCCTTGGATATTGCCTTTAATTTTTCCCAAGTGTTTATAGGCTTTTTCGGTAACTTCTCTTCCTCTCGGTGTTCGCATTATGAAGCCTTCTTGAATTAGAAAGGGTTCGTATACTTCTTCTATTGTTTCGCTACTTTCGGATACGGCTGTGGCCAATGTTGATAAACCTACTGGTCCGCCTTTGAATTTATCAATAATGGTATTTAGTATTTTGTTATCCATTTCATCTAAACCGTGGGCATCAACATTCAATGCTTTAAGTGAGTATCTTGCAATTTCGATGTCTATGCTGCCATTTCCCTTGATTTGAGCAAAATCACGAACGCGTCGTAAAAGTGAGTTGGCAATTCTTGGTGTACCCCTACTTCTTCCAGCAATTTCTATTGCCGCTTCCATGGTAATTGGCATTTTTAATATGGACGAACTTCTTTCTACAATTGTGGTTAAAAGTTCGGTGGTGTAATATTGTAAACGACTTTGGATTCCAAAACGAGCTCTCATCGGAGCGGTCAATAAACCGGAACGGGTAGTTGCTCCAACTAAAGTAAATGGATTTAAATTAATTTGAACCGAACGAGCATTGGGTCCAGATTCAATCATAATATCGATTTTAAAATCTTCCATTGCTGAATATAAATATTCCTCAACTATCGGACTTAAACGATGAATTTCGTCAATAAATAATACATCTCTTTCGTCGAGATTGGTCAATAAACCTGCTAAATCTCCAGGTTTATCCAGTACAGGCCCTGAAGTTATTTTTATTCCAACACCCAATTCATTAGCTAAAATATTAGCTAAAGTAGTTTTCCCTAATCCTGGAGGTCCATGAAAAAGGGTGTGATCTAAAGCTTCGTTCCTTTGGTTTGCCGCTTCAACAAAAACTTTAAGATTTTCTAATATTTGATCTTGACCGGCAAAATCATCAAAAGATAGCGGTCTTAATCTTTTTTCAAGATCTAGCTCTTCAGGATTAAAATTTTGGTTGGTTGGGTCGAGGTTTTCGTTCATATTACAAATATAGGAAAGTTATAGGCAAATAAAAATGCCTTTCAAAAGAAAGGCATTTTATATAATGTTATTTGAATTTTAATGGTGTAAAACTTCTTCTCCTTCTTTCATAGGAACGTTTTGAGGAACAAAGTCGTCGGCATGTCCTGGTTTACTGTAATCGTAAGGCCATCTATGTACATGAGGAATTTCACCAGGCCAGTTTCCATGAATATGCTCTACTGGAGCTGTCCATTCTAAAGTATTAGATTTCCATGGATTTTGTTCTGATTTTTTTCCGTAGAAAATACTACTAAAGAAGTTGTATAAGAACACTAATTGGAATACTCCACCGATTAATGCGAAAGTTGTAATTAAAACGTTTACGTTTTGTAAATCGTCAAATAATGGGAAGTTAGTATTAGTGTAATAACGTCTTGGTAAACCAGCCATTCCAATAAAGTGCATTGGGAAGAAAACTCCATAAGCACAAATTGCGGTTACCCAAAAGTGAACGTATCCTAAATTTTTATTCAACATTCTACCGAACATTTTTGGGAACCAATGATAGATTCCGGCAAACATACCGTACAGTGCAGATATACCCATTACTAAGTGAAAGTGAGCTACTACGAAATAAGTATCATGAACATTAATATCCAGTGTACTGTCACCAAGAATAATTCCTGTTAAACCACCGGTAATAAATGTAGATACTAATCCTATAGAAAACAACATTGCAGGATTTAATTGTAAATTACCTTTCCAAAGAGTGGTAATATAGTTGAAAGCTTTTACTGCGGATGGAATTGCAATTAACAAAGTTGTAAAGGTAAACACAGATCCTAAGAACGGATTCATTCCTGAGATAAACATGTGGTGACCCCAAACAATAGTTGATAAAAATGCAATTGCAAGAATTGACATAATCATCGCTCTGTAACCAAAGATTGGTTTACGAGAATTGGTTGCAATTACTTCAGAAGTGATTCCTAAAGCAGGTAATAATACAATATAAACTTCAGGGTGTCCTAAGAACCAGAATAAGTGTTCGAATAACACTGGAGAACCACCTTGATTATGTAATACTTCACCCGCAATATAAATATCTGACAAGAAGAAAGAAGTACCAAAACTTCTATCCATTATTAATAATAACGCTGCAGAAAGTAATACAGGGAAAGAAATGATCCCTATAATTGCAGTAACAAAGAAAGCCCAAATAGTAAGTGGCAATCTTGTCATTGACATTCCTTTAGTTCTAAGATTGATAACTGTAACTACATAGTTCAAAGATCCCAGTAATGAAGAAGCAATGAAAATAGCCATAGAAACCAACCAAAGCGTCATTCCCATTCCTGATCCAGGAATAGCTTGTGGAAGTGCACTTAAAGGCGGATAAATGGTCCATCCCGCTGATGCAGGACCAGCTTCAACAAATAATGAAGCGATCATAACTACACTTGAAAGGAAGAACAGCCAATAAGATATCATGTTTAACACTCCTGAGGCCATATCTCGCGCTCCAATTTGAAGTGGTATCAATAAGTTACTAAAAGTTCCACTCAACGCGGCAGTCAATACAAAGAATACCATTATGGTTCCGTGAATAGTAACTAAAGCCAAATAGATATCGTTTGTCATCACTCCATTAGGAGCAAATTTTTCCCCTAAAAAGAAGCTGAAAACTTTGAATGACTCTTCTGGCCAAGCCAATTGCATTCTGAAAAGCATTGACAAACCAACTCCAATAACTCCCATTACAATACCTGATATAAGATATTGCTTAGCAATCATTTTATGATCAATACTAAAGATATACTTGGTTATAAAAGTATCTTTATGGTGGTGTTCGTGTTCGTGATCGTGTTCTAAATCGTGTCCGTGACCTTCTGCTGACATATTCGTTTACTTTAAATTAAAATATTATTTCATGGCAACTTTTACCTCTTTTGCAGGGGTAATTGCTGCGGTATCTTTTGCTTTAGCTTCTGTTTTTGCTCCTTCTTCAGGTGCTTGACTCGCTAATTTTTCTGCTTTTACTTCTTGAGTAACTGTAGTTTGTTTTTTCAACCATTTAGCATAGTCTTCTGGAGTGTCAACTACAATTTTCATTTGCATGTTATAGTGAGATGCTCCACAAATTTTGTTACAAAGCAATAAGAAATCAAACTCGTATGGATCTAAAGCGGTTTCGCCTTTTGCAACTAATTCAGCACTTTTTTTAGTTCGAATTGCATTGATATTAGCCACTTTTGCAACCATATAAGGTAGCTCTCTATATTCTGCTGTAGTGTAGGTTGGCTCGAAAGCAAATTCAGTAACCATTCCTGGCACACAGTTCATTTGAGCTCTAAAATACGGCATGTAAGCAGAGTGTAAAACGTCTTGAGAACGCATTTTAAAATGTATTTTTTTACCTTTTGGAATGTGTAATTCTTTAGAAACTACATCATCGTTAGCGTAAGGATCTTCAACATCAACACCTAAAGTATTTACGCCTTCGATATATCTTACATTGGCTTTTCCTAGAACATTGTCATTACCAGCATAACGAGCAGTCCAGTTGAACTGTTGTGCATATAATTCAATTGTTACGGTATCTTCTTCATCTTCAATAAACATAATATTGGTCCATGCATACAATCCAAAAAGGATCAGTCCAGCCAATACTATAGCGGGAATAACAGACCAAATTACTTCTAACTTATTGTTATCTGCAAAATACAATGCTTTGTTACCTTGTTTACCTCTGTATTTAAAAGCAAAATAGTGTAATAATACTTGAGTTACTGCTTGAACAATAAAAATCAATACCCAAGTAACGTTCATTAAATCATCAATCAATGGTCCATGAACAGAAGCAGGGGTGTGTAAAACTAGCGGTCCCCAAACAATTAATCCATAAATTGTAAAAATATAGATGAAAGCTAAAAATCCGAACATTAAATACCCTTGTGTGTTATTGTCTTTGTCATCGGCAACTTGAGTAGAATTTCTGTATTCACCTACTTGAGATAAATCGAAAATCTTGGTCAATTGCCACAATGCAATAGCTAATAAAACTAAAACTATAATTACCAACAAACTTGTCATCTGTTTACTTCTTTAAATATTAATAATGAAAATGTTTACTTTCTTCAATGAAAGGATTTCTCTTAGGCACTAAAGGCGATTTTGTTAATGCAGTAAATACTACATATAAGAATAATCCAAGGAAGAAAAATACTGAACTAATTTCTGGAATACCAATAAACCATTGATCACCAACAGATGACGGCATAATCATATTGAAGAAATCTACATAGTGACCTAATAAAATTACTGTTCCAGCCATTACCAATACCCAAGAGATTCTCTTGAAATCAGTATTGATTAAAATTAATAATGGGAATAAGAAGTTCATGGCTACCGCTCCAAAGAATGGAAGATTATACAATTCAATTCTTGTCACAAAGTAAGTTACTTCTTCAGGAATATTTGAATACCAAATCAACATGAATTGTGAGAACCATAAGTAAGTCCAGAACACACTGAAACCAAACATAAATTTAGCTAAATCATGAATGTGGCTAGAATTAACATGCTCTAGATATCCTTTAGATTTTAAATATAAGGTTACTAAACAAATTGTAGTAATTCCACTTACAAAGAAACTTGCAAATACATACCATCCAAATAAGGTACTCGACCAGTGTGGATCTATAGACATAATCCAATCCCAAGACATGATAGACTCAGAGACAATAAAGAATACCAAGAACATCGCTGAGATATTGAAATTCTTTTTGTAGAAACTATTATCAGATGCTTCATCTTGTGCCAAACAATTTTTTCTTGAGAAATAACGATAAGCATTCCATCCTAACAAGAAAACTGCTGCTCTAATGATCCAAAATGGGAAGTTCAAATAACCTGATTTATTAGCTATAATTTTATCAGTTGCTACTACTTCAGGATCCAACCAAATGAATAAGTGGTTGAAGTGTAGTCCACATAAAATTAAGAATACAAAAAGAAAAATGGAACCTATTGGCAAATAAGCTGTAATTCCTTGCATTACTCTAAATAAAAGTGGTGACCATCCTGATTGAGCTACTTGCTGGATAGCATAAAATACTAAAACTCCTAATGATATAAGCATAAAGAAAATACAAGCTACATAAAATGCCGCCCATGGCTTATTTTGCAATTGGTGCAAAACATGCTCTAAATGTTCTTTGTGTTTTTCAGCAGCAACGGCAGTATTTTCTCCAGCAACAGGGTGAGCTTCGTGAGCGTTACTTCCTCCTTCGTGATGTGATTCTGCAGAAAGCATAGCTTCAACTTCTTGAATATCTTTTGGTGCAGTTAAAAAACCATAACCTATCCCAAGTGCTCCTAGAAGTATTAGAATTAGAGAGAATGTTTTTAATTTACTTGAAAATGTGTACATATCTATAAAGATGATTTTGTTCTACAATTATAATTCGCTTTTTAGTTTCATTACATAAGTTGCAACTAACCAACGTTCGTGGGCATTCAACTGATTTGCATAAGAACCCATTGAATTCAATCCATAGGTTTGAACATGGAAAACACTACCCGTTGTAATTACTCTGTCTTTGTAACTAGGAACCCCTAAAAATTTACCTTGAGTAACTAATTTCCCTTGTCCGTTTCCACCATTTCCATGGCAAATAGCACAATATATTTCATAAAGTCCTTTTGCTTTATCCATGTCTTCAGTAGACAATGTATCTAATGGAGATTTAAGATTTGCTTTTGCTAAATCATAACCAGCAGTAGTGTTTTCATACTCATACACTTCAAATCCTCTATTCAAAGATCCTTCAGCTGGAAGTTGACCTTCTTTACCGTTTTTGAAAGCGTCAGACTCTGAGTAAGTATTATAACTTACTGGTTCATACATATTAGGCATGTACTGATAATTTGGTTTTAAATTATCGTGACAAGAAGTTACTAATGCAGACAAACCTAATAAAATGGT
>CANHHG010000033.1 GCA_947460615.1 Bacteroidota bacterium | reverse complement strand
TAATACAAGATTTTAAAGATAACAAACAATGAGCAAAAGAACGTTTCAACCATCGAAAAGAAAGAGAAGAAATAAGCACGGATTTATGGACAGAATGGCTTCTGCTAATGGAAGAAAAGTCCTTGCTCGAAGAAGAGCTAAAGGAAGACATAAGTTGACTGTTTCATCTGAACCAAGACACAAAAAATAATGTTTATTTAAACATACATAAAGGCGTTACTGTTATTAGTATCGCCTTTTTTTATATCTTTAAACGAATAAAATAAATTTAGGCTAAATAAAATAAAACTAACTACACAACACACACTTTAAAATGCCAAAAGACAATTCAATAAAATCGATTTTAATTATAGGCTCAGGACCTATTGTTATTGGACAAGCCTGTGAATTTGATTATGCAGGATCTCAATCTGCTCGTTCCATTCGTGAAGAAGGAATAGAAGTGATTTTGATCAATTCAAATCCAGCAACTATTATGACCGATCCTTCAATGGCCGATCATATTTATTTAAAACCATTAACTACAAAATCAATTATTGAAATCCTGAAAGAACATCCACAAATTGATGCTGTTTTACCAACAATGGGAGGACAAACCGCTTTAAATTTATGTTTGGAAGCGGATGAAAAAGGAATTTGGGAAGATTTTGGTGTACGATTAATAGGTGTAGATATTAATGCGATAAACATTACTGAAGATCGAGAACAATTCAAACAACTTTTAGCAAAAATTGATGTTCCTACTGCTCCAGCGAAAACAGCTACTTCATTTTTAAAAGGAAAAGAAATTGCTCAAGAATTTGGATTTCCATTAGTAATCCGACCTTCTTTTACCTTAGGTGGAACAGGAGCAGCTTTTGTTCACCATAAAGAAGAATTTGACGAGTTATTAACTAGAGGTTTAGAAGCTTCGCCAATTCACGAAGTCTTGATTGACAAGGCTTTAATTGGTTGGAAAGAATACGAGTTAGAACTGTTACGTGATAAAAATGACAATGTGGTAATCATCTGTTCTATCGAAAATATGGATCCTATGGGAATTCATACTGGTGATAGTATAACGGTTGCTCCTGCCATGACATTGTCTGATACTACTTTCCAAAAAATGCGTGACATGGCCATTTTGATGATGAGAAGTATCGGAAATTTTGCTGGAGGATGTAACGTACAATTTGCCGTTTCTCCTGACGAAAAAGAGGACATTGTAGCCATTGAAATTAATCCTCGTGTATCAAGATCATCAGCATTAGCCTCAAAAGCAACGGGTTATCCAATCGCGAAAATCGCCTCAAAATTAGCTTTAGGTTATAATTTAGATGAACTACAAAATCAAATTACCAAATCTACTTCTGCCTTATTCGAACCTACCTTAGACTACGTAATTGTAAAAATACCACGATGGAACTTTGATAAATTTGAAGGTGCAGATCGAACATTAGGATTGCAAATGAAATCTGTGGGAGAAGTGATGGGAATTGGCCGTTCTTTCCAAGAGGCGTTACACAAAGCTACTCAATCATTAGAAATTAAAAGAAATGGCCTTGGTGCCGATGGAAAAGGATATAAAAACTACGAACAAATAATAGAGAAACTAACTTATGCGAGTTGGGATCGTGTATTTGTAATTTATGATGCTATAGCAATGGGAATTCCGTTGAGCAGAATTTATGAAATTACAAAAATTGATATGTGGTTCTTGAAACAATATGAAGAGTTGTTTATTTTACAAAAAGAAATTTCTAATTTTACTGTAGCTACTTTACCAAAAGAATTGTTATTAGAAGCCAAACAAAAAGGTTTCGCTGACCGACAAATTGCTCATATGATGGGATGTTTAGAAAGTCAAGTTTATAAGTTACGCGAAGAGAAAAATGTAAAAAGAGTTTATAAATTGGTTGATACCTGTGCAGCGGAATTTAAAGCAAAAACTCCCTACTACTACTCTACTTTCGAAGCAGAAATTGAAACTGCCAACGGAACTAAATACGTAGACAACGAAAGTATTGTTACCGATAAGAAAAAAATAGTAGTTTTAGGCTCAGGACCAAATAGGATTGGTCAAGGAATTGAATTTGATTACTCTTGTGTTCACGGAGTATTGGCTGCTGCAGAATGTGGATACGAAACGATAATGATCAATTGTAATCCAGAGACTGTTTCTACCGATTTTGACACTGCTGATAAATTGTATTTTGAACCTGTGTTCTGGGAACACATTTATGACATTATAAGACACGAAAAACCGGAAGGCGTGATTGTACAATTGGGAGGTCAAACCGCGCTAAAATTAGCTGAAAAACTTTCCAAACACGGAATAAAAATTATAGGAACCAGTTTTGATGCACTTGACTTAGCTGAAGATAGAGGGCGTTTTTCTGAATTATTAACTCAGTTGCAAATTCCATTTCCAAAATTCGGAATTGCTGAAACGGCAGACGAAGCGTCGCAATTGGCTGATGTATTAGACTTCCCTCTTTTAGTTAGACCTTCTTATGTTTTGGGTGGCCAGGGAATGAAAATTGTAATCAACAAACAAGAATTAGAAGAACACGTTATCGATTTATTAAAATCGATTCCTGGAAATAAACTACTTTTAGACCACTATTTAGATGGTGCGATTGAAGCGGAAGCAGATGCCATTTGCGATGGTGAAAATGTATATATCATTGGAATAATGGAACACATTGAGCCATGTGGAGTGCATTCTGGAGATAGTAATGCCACTTTACCTCCATTTAACCTTGGGGAATTTGTAATGCAACAAATTAAAGACCATACAAAAAAGATTGCTTTGGCACTTAGAACGGTTGGTTTAATAAACATACAATTTGCAATAAAAGACGATACCGTTTATATTATTGAGGCCAATCCTAGAGCTTCGAGAACAGTACCATTTATTGCAAAAGCCTATGGCGAACCTTACGTTAATTATGCTACAAAAGTAATGTTGGGTCATAATAAAGTAACCGATTTTAAATTCAATCCACAATTAAAAGGGTATGCAATCAAGCAGCCTGTATTCTCATTCAGCAAATTCCATGGGGTAAATAAAGCGTTGGGACCAGAAATGAAATCTACAGGAGAAAGTATATTGTTTATAGATGATTTAAAGGATGACCAATTCTACGAGTTGTATTCTAGACGAAAAATGTATTTAAGTAAATAAAAAAAGCCCCAAAATTGGGGCTTTTTTTTTATTCTATGTCTTTAATATATTCATCGTATTCTAGATAAAATAATTCTAAAGCATTCATTTTTTCATGAAAAAAGTCAAATATTTCGTCCCAATATTTAGGATTACTCACACTAACATTTAGTATTTCGACCCAAATTCTACTGACTACTTTACCGTTTTCCAAACTATAATTTTTTTCAAAAACCAAATCAGAAATATACTCCTCCTCGAGTATGTTTTTTAGCGATTCTAATTTTTCAAAATATTGAACTCTTTTAAGATCATTTCGACATTCAATATCTATTTGTACTTGTGCTTTGGTATTTTCAACATAAAATTTAAAAGAAAAGTCTTTAATCTTTGTATTGTACAAAACCCATTTTCGAGGATATTTATTTGCAAATGAAACCCAAAATTCTCTTTTTAAACGTTGATTTTCTTCTTTACTATACATTTAGCACTATTGATTTATGGTGTATTGATTTTCAAACAGTTGTGAAATACGATTTAATAATCTATATTTATAACTAATTAGCTGCAAAAATAGAACATCAATATGGATTTTTCAGATTTTTTAAAATATGTTCCAAAAATAAAACAAGAAAAACTTCTTGCTGAACAGGCTCACTTAAAAATGGTGCCTATAGAACGTATTTTAGATGTCGAAAAAATCAATAAAAGTGCTAATAAACCTAGAAAAGCAGCTGTAATGATGCTGATTTATCCTAAAAACAACAAGTCTCATTTAGCTTTAATTGTTAGAAATACTTATCCCGGAGTTCATTCAGCTCAAATAGGCTTTCCAGGGGGAAAAGTTGAATTAGAGGATTCCACATTAACTCATACCGCATTAAGAGAAACTCATGAAGAGATTGGAATTCATCCTGACAAAATTGAAGTCATAAAAAATTTTACAACGGTTTTTATTCCACCAAGTAATTTTGTTGTAGCTCCATTTTTGGGAATTAGTTATTCTGAATTAGAATTTATAGAGCAGAAAGAAGAAGTTGCGGGAATAATTGAATTTCCATTACTTGATTTTTTGAATGAAAAAACAATCGTAAAAAAGATTATGAATACTTCCTATGGAAATAATATTGAAGTTCCTACATTTAAAATCAACGATCATTATGTTTGGGGAGCTACCGCAATGATGATGAGCGAATTGAAAGAAGTACTCATAAGTTCATTTAAAAATTAATTTGTAAATTAGCCTTTCAAATTGAAAATAACACATGGTTTTATTTAAAAGAAACCCTTTTGGACATATACTTTTTATTAAAAAATGGTTAATCCGAATTTTCGGTGGTATCACCCATAAAAGGTACCGTGGATTCAATCATTTACAAATTGAGGGATCAGAAATCATCAAAACTTTACCGGAAACTAATGTACTATTTATTTCCAATCATCAAACCTATTTTGCTGATGTAGTGGCTATGTTTCATGTTTTTAACGCTAGTTTATCAGGTCGTGGTAATTCAATTAAGAATGTATCTTATCTTTGGAATCCTAAGTTAAATATCTATTATGTCGCTGCGAAAGAAACTATGCACGCCGGATTATTGCCTAAAATTCTAGCGTATGCAGGCGCAATAACGGTAGAAAGAACCTGGCGTTCTCAAGGTAAAGACGTAACTGAAAAACGGGATGTAAATCCGAATGACACAGAGAATATTAGAATTGCATTGGAAGACGGATGGGTAATTACTTTTCCACAGGGAACCACAAAATCGTTTAAACCCGTTAGAAAAGGAACAGCACATATCATTAAACAGCACCGACCAATTGTAGTGCCAATTGTAATTGACGGTTTTAGACGCTCTTTTGACAAGAAAGGTTTGCGATTAAAGAAGAAAGGAATACAACAATCTTTTGTTATCAAAAAGCCTCTAGAAATTGATTATGACAATGATACCATTGAGGAAATAGTTGAAAAAGTAGAATTTGCAATAGAACAGCATCCTTCCTTTTTAAAAGTTGTTCCAGCAGAAGAAATAGAGAATTAATTGGTTCAATCCTATAAATTTTTGTCTTTATAATAGTTTACCAACAAATCAACAAACCTACTGTAGCTATCAATTCCGTCTTTTTGCTGATTCATTTTAAGAAAACGATCATAGAAAAGATGAAATCCTGTTTCTACAATTGATTCGTAATTGTCCCAAAAATCTTCACTTTCTTTATAATTTTTTATAATTCCTGGATGAACCGTTTTAAGTAATTTTTTAAATTGTACTTCATCTCGAAATCTCCAATTACTCAAACAATAATGTAAGGCATGGTTGTAACCAGAATATTGAAAATAAACATTTTCATTATTAATAGATGCTAAAAATCCAATAAAATTAGCTTCGCTCTCCGACGCATAACCCAATTGATGAGCCATTTCATGAGTCACTGTTGTAGGAAAATTATACATTGGAATTTTATCATTTACCTGAGCTTCATTTGTAAATGGATTTAAATATCCGCTAAAACCCATATAACTTAGTGGTAAACTAAAAAGTGATTTTTTAACACTTGGGTCATCGTATTTGAATGATGGAATTTTTTTAGAAAGCGATTGGTACCCATTTATATTCTTTTCAAAAACTTGCTCCTGTGAATAGGGAAATACGACTTTTAAAGAATCGTTTTTGGTGATTTGAAAATGAATCGCATTAGTTTTTGCAATTAATAATTGAGTGAAATTCAATAAATCTTGGTTAGAATATTCTTTTTCAATATTCAATTTTTCAAATAGCGGTACACGATAATAATTATATCCCCAAAGCATATTGAAGAAAAAATAAAAAATAGAAAAGTAACCTAGGATTTTCAGAAACCTATCTCTCCAAGACAATTTTGTGATTTTACGATTTTTAAAGTAAACAACTATTAAAAAAACTATTGTAATTAAATAACATAAATCTCCAACAGAGAAAGGAAAAATACCAAAAACAATCCTTGAAAAACTTGAAATAAAAGTATACAAACCGTTGCTATAAAAGTCTTCAATAAACTCAGGAAAAAATGAAATTAATTGTACAAATACAATTTGAATAAGCAGCGTAAGAGGAAGTAAATATTTTTTATGCATAACCTAAAAATAGATTGTTAAATTAACCAATTTTAATGAATTATTAATTTAAAATTATTGTTTTTTATTATAAAACTACCTAGTGTCTTTGTAACTTTGAAAAATAAAAATAAGAAACTAAAAATATAGCGATGAGTCAAGAAATTAGAAACCTAGAACCAAAAGCACTTTGGAATAAATTTGCCGATTTAAATGCCGTTCCAAGACCTTCAAAAAAGGAAGATCGCGTGATTGAATTCATAAAAAAATTCGGAAATGATTTAGGCTTAGAGACCATTGAGGATGAAATACGAAATGTGATTATCCGTAAACCAGCAACTCCAGGAATGGAAAATAGAAAGCCAGTGGTACTTCAAGGGCATTTAGATATGGTACATCAAAAAAATTCTGACACTGTTTTTGATTTTGAAACTCAAGGAATTGACATGTATGTAGATGGAGATTGGGTACGTGCTAGGGGAACCACACTAGGAGCAGATAATGGCTTGGGTGTTGCTATGATCATGGCTGTGTTAGAAAGCACCACAATGAAACATCCTGCAATAGAGGCTTTGTTTACTATAGATGAAGAAACAGGAATGACAGGCGCTTTAAACCTAAAAGGAGGCCTATTGAATGGAGAAATTCTATTAAATATGGATACCGAAGAAGACGATGAAATTGATATAGGTTGTGCAGGTGGAATTGATGTGACTGCTACTAGAAAATACAATGAAGAAGAAACCCCTGAGGGATCTGTAGGATATACCATTACGGTAAAAGGGTTAAATGGTGGTCACTCTGGCATGGATATTCATAAAGGTTTAGGAAATGCTAATAAAATCATGAACCGATTATTATTTGATGGCTTTGAGAATTTTGGCCTTCAAATTTCAGAAATAAATGGTGGTAGTTTACGCAATGCTATTCCAAGAGAAAGTGTGGCTAAAATAATCGTTGCTCAAATGTATGACGAAGCTTACGTTTTTGATATGCAAGAAATTATTAATGATATCAAAAATGAATTTAAAACAACCGAACCCAACTTAGTAATTGAAATTTCAAAATCGGAATTACCTAGTAAAGTAATGGATTTAGGAGTTCAAGAAGGCATCATTCGTTCCATATATGCTGCTCATAATGGAGTATATAGAATGAGTGCCGATATGGAAGATTTGGTTGAAACTTCAAATAATGTTGCAAGAGTTATAATTAAAGATGGTGAAATTACCATTGGTTGTTTAACCCGTTCCTCTGTTGAAACCTCCAAATTTGATTTGGCTAATTCCTTACGTTCCGTATTTGAATTGTGTGGATGCGAAGTATCACTTGCAGGTTCTTATCCTGGGTGGACTCCAAATGTCAATTCTGAAATTCTAGATGTATTGGTTTCAATCTATGAAAAACAAAATAACGAAAAACCAAAAGTGGTGGCTTGTCATGCAGGATTAGAATGTGGGATTTTAGGAACTAATTATCCTGATATGGACATGATTTCGTTTGGTCCAACAATTCATGGTGCTCATTCTCCAGATGAAAGGGCTAGCATTCAATCATCCCAGAAATTTTGGAAATTTGTTTTAGAAATTTTGGAAAATATACCATTAAGAAAATAAAAAAAACGCCCTTAATTAGGGCGTTTTTTTTTTATAATGAAATTACTATAAATTCACTTCTTCTATTGGCTTGGTGTTGTTCTTCAGTACATTCAACTCCATCCGAACAATTATTCACTAATTTAGTTTCTCCAAACCCTTTAGCTATCAATCTATCTGCAGCAATACCCTGTTTTATTAACCATTTCCTGGTTGATTTAGCGCGGTTATTAGATAAAATAACATTGTAAGCATTTGTTTGACGACTATCGGTATGTGAATTAATTGCTATTTTCATAGTAGGATATTCTATTAATACCTCTAAAATTTTAGCTAATTCAATAGCTGCATCCTTACGGATGTTATACTTATCAAGGTCAAAATAGATTTCTTTGATATGAAAAACTTTAGATAAATCTGTTCCAGGTACTATAGGAATTTGAGATTTTTCAATTTCTAAAACTGATTTGGTTTCACCCGTATAATTTGGTATTTGAACTTCCTTTTCGTCGGTAGTGTAATCTGTTTTAGAAGCTCTAATATAAAAACCGGTTCCACAATCCACATAACCAAAATTAAATTCACCCTTTTGATCAGAAACTTGACTACTAATTAATTGATGGTCTTTTGAAAATAAAGAAACATCGGATCCTGGTAGTATTTCCTTTGTATGAATATCTAATACAGTCCCTGCTAATTGTTGTTCGCAAGGATAAACAATTGGTTTGGTTTGTATGAAACCATAAATATCATCATTTCCAGTTCCTCCATCTCTATTAGACGTAAAAAAACCTTGATTGGTAGTTTCATTTATGCAAAAAGAAAAGTCATCCATAGATCCATTTACTGGAGCTCCAATATTCAAAATAGAGTTTCTTTTATCAATTTTATTTAAATCGACTTGAAAAACGTCTAGTCCACCCAACCCTGGTCTACCATCAGAAGCAAAATATAAAATACCCGACTCAGATATAAAGGGAAATGTTTCTCTTCCTTCAGTATTTATACTTTTTCCTAAGTTTTCTGGTTCTCCAAAATTACCATCTGGCTTAATCTCCACTTTATATATGTCAGATTTCCCAATTGAACCTGGTCGATCTGATGCAAAATAAAGGGTTTTTTCGTCAGGGCTTAAAGCCGGATGCGCTACTTGAAAATCATCAGAGTTGAAAGGCAACTCAATTATGTTGTCCCATTCTTGTTTTTCATTCAATTGGGCACGGTATATTTTCAATAAAACGGATCCTTCTTTATTCTGTTTTTTTTCACCTTTTAAATAATTATTTCTTGTGAAATAGACGGTTTTACCATCCTTTGTGAATACTGGAGTAGATTCGTTATATTTGGAATCAAGGCTTTTTGCGAATTTTTTAGGTTCAGCAACGAGTCCATCAGAATTAATAGTTCCACTAAACAATGTGGTGAAAGGTAAACCAGTCCAAGTATGTGTTCTTTTATATATATTTTTGGATTCTCTTGAAGATGAAAACACCAATTGATCTTTGAATAATGAACCACCAAAATCGGAATTAGGTGAATTTATAGCCAATGTTCTTAATTCAAATCTATTTGCATTAAGTTCAATATTTTCTATATAACGTTTTTCATTTTTTAAAATTTGAGCACGATTTTGCTCTGGAACTAACGAAATATATTTAAGCATGTATTTTTGTGATTCCTCTATTTGATTAGAAGATTTCAACGTAATCGCATAACGATAATAATATTCCGGATTAATTTCTGTGTCAAATGCAAAAGCTTTTTGATACCACTCTGCCGCTATTTTATAATTGGCATTATAGTAATAAGCATCTGCTATTTTTTCACAAATTTCAGCATTTACAAACCCTTTTTTTACAATTTTTTCATAGGTCTTAATTGCATCAATGTAGGCTAATTTTTTATTTTGCTTATCCCCAATATTAATTTTGCTGTTTTGAGAAATGGCATTAATTGTAGAACAAAATAGAACCAAGTAGAGTATATTTTTCATAATAAATAAATTAAAAGAAACGAGGTGAAACCAATTTATCTTTTTTATAAATAAATTCATATCGAATAAAAAATTCATGAGAACCATAATTAAATCTAGATAATGTGGTGGTATCAAAATCGTAGCTATAACCAAGAAACAAGGCGTCACTCACTTGAAATCCCGCTAAACCACTAAAGGCTGCGTCCCATCTATAAGCAGCTCCCAAGACAAATTTATTCATGAATAAGGCATTTCCAGACAAATCTAATTGCAAAGGGGCGCCTGTTACTATTTTTGAAACCACCGCTGGCTTAAATTTTATCCAACTGGAAACATCAAACACATAACCCCCAATTAAATAATAATTCATTCTTTGTGAGTTAATTGCAATTTCATTATCATTATAGAAATTTGTTTCCATTAAGTTTGGAATGGACAACCCTAAATAATATTTATCAGAATGAAGATACATACCCACACCAAAATTAGGAGTCATTTTAGAGCTTAGACTTTTCCATTTTGGGTCATTTGCTTGAAACGGGGTTACTTTATACTGATCAAAGCTAAAAAAACTTGCCGTTCCTTTAGCACCAAAAGACAAATTTGATTTTTCAGTTAAACGAATAGTATAAGATAGGTCTGCTGAAAAGGTATTTTGTTCTGTTGGTCCTATACGATCTGAAATTGCAGAAATTCCCAAACCTAAATTAGTTTCTGGAATTGGAGTATTTATAGAAAATGTACTTGTAGAAGGAGCCCCATCAAATCCTACCCATTGAGAACGATTTAATGCTAATACACTCAAAACATCCCGAGATCCTGCATAGGCTGGATTTACAGAAATGGTATTGTACATATATTGAGAATATTGCGCCTCTTGCTGTGCATAAACAGAGCTTACAAGGAATAATAAAAAAAATAAAAAAGTTAGTTTACTTTTCATTAAAATTAATTTAGTAGGTTAAATATAAATATCCGGTTTTTTCAATTTGAATACCGCTTATAGGTTTGAAATATTTTAATATATAAAAATAAGTTCCCTCAGGAAGGTTAGAATTACCATTAACTGTGAGTTTTCCTTCCGATTGACCTGAAAAAATTCTGTCTATATTGTTATAGCCATCTGTTTCATGGACTAAAGTACCCCATCTATTAAAAATTTGAACATTATTAGAAGGGTATTTTTGTATTCCATCAATAAATAAAAATTCATTTAAACTATCGTTGTCCACTGAAACAAAATTATAAACATTTACATTACATGAATCTGAGGCATCATCAAAATCACATGGGTCTTTAACTTCTATAGTAACAATTGCGGTGTCACAATTATTCGAATTATTAACTTGACAAATTGAATACGTTAATGTATAGGATCCTATTGGAGTTCCAATTGGAATAATTAGAATTCCATTACTACCAATTGAAGCACCCACAATTCCACCATTATTAACAATCGAAAATATAACTTCATTTGGGTTTAGGGGTACATTATTCAATGTATCATTTGGAAATAACTGAATAGCAGCTCCAACTTGTGAATTAATCGGTGGATTATTAACATCATTAACTGCGTCTATTGGAACATTTAGAAGACAATCAACTAAAACAGAGGCTGAAGTTCTTGAAATTCCACAGGATCTAGTTCCTGAAACAGAATAATTTCCTGGTGATGTTGGAAGATAGGTTTGATTTATAGCGCCTGGAATAATAGTATCATTAAAATACCACTGGTAAGGATAAAACCCTGGATCAGCGGTTAAAGTTACTCCAGCACAATACGTTGAATTACTTGTTATTGTAGGCTGTTGAGGTGTTTCACCAAAGGATGAATAGAAACCGGCCATACTAAATCCTCCTCCTTGTTCAACAATAGAAACACTCATTTTTGCTGTAGAATTAACAATGATTTCCTCTTGATTACTTACATTAGAATTAGTAAATCTAATTAGATAATATCCTGTTGTTCCAATTTGAAATCTCGGATTACCTGACGAAGTTTCTATGTTAACTCCATTTACATATACAATGGCATTTGGATCATTCAAAATTATATTTCCAACATACGGCAACTCAGCATTAAAATAACTCCTAAATTTTCTTATTTCTATTCTATTACTTCCTGTACATGCCTCCAAAGGAGGGGGCATTGACATATCATTTTCACAGTAATCAGCAACACCTTGATAAATCACAACAGGTTTTGTTGAAGTTACATTTGAAGAACTATAAATGTTAACGCCATCACCGTGAAATATAGTGGTATAATCCCCTGCGTTTACAAGAGTGTATGAACTATTTCCAATAGAAGTTCCTAAATTATTATAATTTACAACATTAACTGTGGTATTATTTTGTGTTGCTATAATTGTACTTTGTTCCGGCAAGTTAGTGCTGGTTCCCGGTGTTCCCCTTCCCCTTACAATAATATAATTAGTCCCTGCTATTCTGGTAGGTAACACTTGAGTAAAAACTCCATCTGTACAACCTCCTGGAGCATCTCCCCAATTTCCACTATTTACAACCACCGATTTGTTTGAAGTTAAAAGCGCACCAATATTGGTTTGAAAACAATAAGCTTGCCCTGCATTTAATGTAATTAAAGCATTCCCATTAAGATTTACTTGTGTGTCATTAGCAATTGCCATTACACTATACAAAGGGGCTGCAAGGCTTCCAATTCCATTTAACCCAGCATAATTACTTCTGTAATACCCTAATCTAAATTCATCACCTAACCCTTGATCTCCATAACTAGATAATGAAGAATTCCCTTTAATAAAAGAGGCATTTCCTCCATTTATCTCATCACTTTCTTCGTTTCGAATGCTAACTGCAATTTTTTCTGTGCTTGAAACGATTAAACCTTCAGCATTGTATACTGTATTTGCACGATGTGCTGGTGTACAAGCTGGACCACAAGTTGGGTTTGTAAATCGATAACGGATTGGTAATCCCTGAACTACGCTTAGGGTTGTTAATAGCACCCCATTACTGGATTTAACTTCTACATTTATAGGAGTAGTACTCTCAGTAGAGACTATTAATTCGTTTGCTTGATCAAAATAATACCATGGTGCCGGGGCAATGTAATGCGTTTTAGAATACTGTGCATTCATTGTCAACACCGTATTTAAAATAAGTAAAATAGTTAAAGATAATTTTAACCTCATTTTATTGACATTTAATACGTTAAATATAAATATCCTGTTTTTTCCATACGAATCCCACTTCTTGGCTTAGTATATTTTATTACATAATAATAGGTCCCCTCAGGAAGATTAGAATTTGCTTCAACTGTAACTCTTCCCTCTGATCTGCCACCAAAAGATTTATCAGCATTGTTATATCCATTAATCTCGTATACTAAAATACCCCATCTATTGAATATTTGAACATTATTTTCTGGATAAAATGTAATTCCATCGATGGTGAAAATTTCATTTAATCCATCATTATCTACTGAAACAAAATTATAAACCGTAACATCACATTCATTAATTTTAACTAATACTGGAAACCGAATTAAACTTGGACAACCGTTGATTATTTCTTCCGCATAATAAGTCGTTTGATTTTGAAGAACAGTAGTTAACGGAAGTGGAATTCCCCCTGAAGCTTGACTAAACCATTGAATGGTATTGCCATTATTGTTAACATATAAATCAGATAACAAAGCCGTATAACAAAACTCTTGCGTTGAATTACCTGTTGGAGTTGCCGGTAAAGGCGTAATATTAATTGTGGCAGTATTAGTAATTCCTACACATGGAGAAACGGCAGAAATACTATAATTAAAGATACTTGTATTGGCACCAAATGCAGGTGTATATAATCCTGACCCGGCGTTAAAAACACCACCAGTACCAGAAGATTGTGTCCAAATACCCCCACTCTCTTGGTTTGAAATAACAGAATTTAAATTAATTACTGAACCATAATCTTCACAGATAGCTAAAAGTCCATTTAATCCTAACTGTGGTTGACGATTAATAGTTATAGTTGCGAAACTCTCATCATTACTACAACTCGTTAATCCTGTTACAGTGTATTTAAATACACTTGAAGTAGCACCTAAAGCTGGTGAGTAAGTAGCATTAATTGGGTTAAAAGTTCCTCCAATTCCTGAAACTCTGGTCCATGCCCCAAGTGGTTGTTCATTATTAATTATACTGGCTAAATTAATTGGTGTTGAATCACTATCGCATTTGGTAAGTGAACCATCTATTCCGGCATTTGCTCTTGGATTTACAACTACGGTAGCTACATTGGTCACATTTACACAGGGAGAAACCGCAGTAACTGTATATAAAAAAGTGCTTGTTGTTGCCGCATTTGCAGTGGTGTAAGTTCCACTAGTATTAAAAACACCTCCCGTTCCTGTTAATTGTGACCAAGTCCCGCCAGGTTCTTCATTTGTTAAAATGGAGGACAATTGTATTGGAGAAGTATTTGAATCACAAATAGTTATAGAATTATCAGTACCGGCGACTGGTTGTCTAGCAATGACTATTGGAAAACTAACATTTCTTGCGGGACAACCTTGATAAGCAGGAATTAAATAATTGATATTATAATTTCCGGCAGCAACTTGATTTGGTGAAAATTGACCATTAGCAGCATTAATTACAATCCCCGAAGGGGTAGCAGAAAATGTACCTCCTAAATAATTTCCTGTACCTGTTAATTGAACCTCTTGGATATTATTATTAGAATTACAAAAATTACTTATTGGATAATTAATAGTTGCCGTTGGCGGGGCAACTACAGTAATTGGTTTGGTTATTGAATCCACACAACCTATTGAATTGGTAACGGTTAGGGTAACGTTATAAGTCCCTGGATTGGCATAAACATGTGTTGGAGAAACATCCATAGAGGTTTGCCCATCACCAAAATTCCATGAAAATGAAATCGAAGTTAAATCAGTACCGGGTGTAGTAGTGGATAAATTTGTGAAGTTAGCCCCACTAGCACAATTATTTTGTTGTGATAAATCAAAATCTGGAATAGGTGGTGCTGGTTGCAAAACCGTGGTTAATGAAACCACACAACCGGTTACTGACGTTAATTGACAAGTAATTGTTTGTCCGATAACTGGGTTATTAATAGTAATGCTTGGAGTTGTAGCTCCATTGCTCCACAAATATGAAAAACCTACAGGAGCCGAAAGAGTAACTGAAGAAGAACCAACGCAGAAATTCGTATTAATTCTTAACGCGGTACAATAAGCGTCAATATAAGCATATCCATAATGTCCCCCCAAATCACAATCACCTGTAGCAAAAACCATACTAATTTGTTGACCGATATAAGGGGTTAAATCTATTCCTACGGTTGTCCAATTTTTGTAAACTGTACCACCACAGGTTTGGAAACCAGGGATATTATCATCTGCAACCACTAGGTAGTATCCACACACAGGATCTATAACTTGCCCACTTGCATTTAGAATTTTTAATTCAAATCTAGGCTGATCAACAGCAGTATGGGAAGGGTCCTGAAGTACAACTGCATATTTATAAATAAACAATGCATTTGAAGCATCAACCACCGGTATAGTATAAGTTAATTTTTCTGCTTGCCTACCATTAATAGCATTACCCAATCTTGCTGAATAGGTTCCTCCAGGGGCTACCACAGGAACGGTATTACAAGTATTAGGATCTCTCGCTGTACCAGTCATAATGGTGTGTCTCCCAGAGACAATAACTGAAGGAGTAGTTGCAATTGGACAACACGAACCTAATTCACCAGTCCAGCCGGTAAAATTCCCTAATTCAAAATCAGAATTGGTACAGGAAGATTGACTTTGAACTAGATAACTTGAAAAAAATAGTACAACATATACAACTCTAACTAATTTCATTACGAATGGATTTAGTGATTAATAATAATTAGGACATCCAAAGCATCTTTCACTTTTATCAAATTCATAAGAAATTGATATTTCATAAACTCCACCTGTTCTTCCTATTTGACTCGTGCTAAAATCATAAGAATAGCCAAATTTAAATCCTTCGTATTTAAACCCAGCATAAGCATTAAACGAAGTTAAAAAATGACTATTTGGATTTTTTCTAATTGGGTTGGTAGCAGCTAACATACCTACTGAAAAATTACCATTTACATATTGAGGACCAATATCAAATCTGTTGTATTCGCCTTGATGCATGAAATTGGTAAGCAAGTAAAGACTATCCTCATTTCCTAATCTACCAAAATTGGTATTTAAAGGAAATTCAATTGAGGAGTGTACTGACAAAAACATATCTAAATTATTGTCATCTCTATAGGCCATGGAAATATTTGGTTTATTTAAATGTTTTAAAGTTAAACCAACCCAAGACCTTTCATTATTAAATAATAAAGACGAACTTATATCAAAGAAACTAATTCTTTCATTTAATAATAATGGGTCAATACTTGTTGTTCGAATAACCCCATTATTAATGTCAATTTGATCGCCTAGCAATAAATCTTGAAACCCAAAAGACTTATTCCCATAACCAAGTGAGATACTGGGTCTAAAAAACCACTCCTCCCCGATTTGATATTTTAAGGAATAATTAAAATTAACCTGGGTGAAATCATACCTGGTGGTCGTTTCTTTATGATTGAGTATACTAACCCCAATTCCACTATTCATTTCTTCAAACCAGTTGTCGATATAAGCAAATTGAGTGTTGATGCTAAAATTAATTCCAGGCCATTGAGTTCTATGAATAATTCCAGCCTTAGGACCTTCTTTAGCTCCCGCAAAAGAGGAATTTATACTCTCGGGTATCATAAAATACTGAGTGAATATTGGGTCTTGTGCATTTATAAAATTAAAACTAAAAAATACACAAATTATAATTATTGTTTTTTTCATGATATAATTTATTTTAATAGTGTAAAAGGTCCGTTATAATCAATTACTGCTCCGAAAAGGGTTGTTGCTTTTACAACAATAATGTAATTTCCATTTTCACTTTCGTGACCGTTTATGGTTCCATCCCACCCTTTTAATGAGGCGCCAGATTCAATATACAATAAAGAACCCCAAGTATCATAAACTCTCATTTCAACCTCTTTCATACAATTGAATTCTGGTTTAATGGTGTCATTTATTCCGTCATGATTAGCCGGTGTAAAGGCATTTGGAACAACCATATCATACCCTCTTGTTACTTGTATTTGTTCTGTTACACTATAAGTACAAGTAACTCCTCCAATGGTATAATTTACTACAAGTGTTATGGAATGTTCACCAATTGAAGTAAATACATTTGAAACTGTATTGGCTCCACTCGTTTGTAAAATTCCATCTATATACCACTGAATTGTGGTGTAGTTACCTATTGATACATTGGTAAATGAAATTGGATCATTTATAGAATAAATACCACAAATTGACATTGCACTTGAAGAAATACTCATTAATGGATTTCCTATCATTGGTAAATTCACCGTTATAGGAACTTGAATAGGAATACAACCTAACGAAACTCCTTCTTGATCGTTTACATCAACCGTATAACTTCCATTAATAGAGGTTGTCATACATTGAGGATTTGGTGGACCTGCACATGCTGTTCCTCCAGACCAAGTATAAAAATAACCTGGTACCCCGCCCGATGCAAAAGCAATATTAGTTTGAGATACATTTTTAGTAGGACAATCTACATTAATATTTGAGGTTACAAATGCGGTTAATGGAGTTGGCCTAGTTAAGGTAACCGTTCTTGTAGTTGACGGACAGTTATTAATATCCTCAACGGCAATTGTATAGGTTCCTGGGCTCAATCCAGAGCGACACCAATCGTTAGACAGTGCTGGGGTATTTACCCAACCTGGACCTACAGGACGCGGTGAAGTTCCTCCGGTAATGGTTATACAAATAGAACCGTTATTGTACAATCTATTAGGGAAACAGTTTGGATTATTGGCACTCTTAATTGTAAAGGCCAACGGTCCAGGCTGAGTTACGTTTATAGTTGCATTGGAAGTACATGCATTAGCATCTGTAATGATGTAAGGATGTAAATCAGCTCCTACATTACCAATAGTAAAGGATGTAGAAGTGGAAGCAGTTACATTTGGTCTAACACCATTTTCGGTAATGGTATAAGCAGGAGTTCCACCTGTTACGGTAACAGTGACTACACCATTATTATCTCCGTTACATAAAATAGGCGATGTAACAGCGGCAGTTGCAACTAATAATGGAGGCTCCGTTACTGTTACACAAGGAGAATTTGAAATACAATTGTTTCCATCTCTAACAGGATAGCAATGTGTTCCAGCAGTAACAATGAAATTGCCTATGCCGGTATAACCTGTTGTTCCAAGAACACCACCTGTAGCAGTTACTGATATTATTGCAGTACCTCCATGACATTTAATTGGTGAAATAATTGTAGCGGTTGCAACAACTGGAGTAGGTTGTGTTACATTAATAGTTACTGACGCAGGACATGAGTTTGCATCTGTTATGGTATAAGTAGGACTTCCAAAACCAACTGGATATGTTCCTGCACCTGTGTAAAATGGCGGAGGAATTAAAGGAGTTCCACCCGTTCCTGATATTGTTACTGTAGTAGTTCCTCCAAAACAACTTATTGGTGGACCTAATGTTGCAATTGCATTCAATATTGGAGGTTCAGTAATCGTAAGACGAACTGGCTGAGAGCAACCATTAGCATCTGTTACAGTTGTAATTAGAACATCTATTCCAGCACGAACTTGGAAAGTACCAATACCTGTATAAGCTGGTCCAGTAGATGAAGGGGTTCCTCCCGTTGCAGTTACTGTTACCGTTGCAAGACCTCCAAAACATCTTATTGGGGTAGTAATTACCGCCGTTGCTTGTAATAGCGGTGGTTGAGTAACATTTATGGTAATTGATTTTTGGCATCCATTAGCATCGGTAACTATATATGGGCCGGCCATTCCAGCACGAACTTGGAAAGTACCAATACCTGTATAAGCTGGTCCAGTAGATGAAGGGGTTCCTCCCGTTGCAGTTACTGTTACCGTTGCAAGACCTCCAAAACAACTAATTGGAGTAGTTATTGTTGCCGTTGCAACTAACAAGGTAGGTTGAGTAATTACTCCGTTTTTAATTACTTGACAGCCATTGGCATCAGTGACTGTAACTGCGTAGGGACCTGCAGGTAAATTAGTCGCAATTGGAGTCGTTTCACTACTAGGTGGAGACCAAAGGTAATTATAAGGATTCCCATTTATGAAAGGAGTCCCTCCAGAGGCCACAACTTGATAGGTAGCAAAACCTCCATTACATGATATCGCAGTAACAGGTGTTACTGTTGAAAGTAAGACTGGCGGCTGTGTCAATGTATAATTTCTTGTAATACTGAATGGACAAGCAGTATCGGTTATCGTTAAGGTATAATTTCCAGCGGATAGACCATTAAAATCTAATTGTGAGGTTGTCACTGGAATAATTGATTGAGCTATAGTTGACGGTACAGTTCCATTTTTTACAAAACTATAAGTATATGAACCTGATCCACCAGAAATAACGGTACGAATAAAACCATTCGAATCACCATTACATTTAACCGACCAACCATTATAGTTAGAAACTGTTTCTACAATAGTTGTTGGAACAAATAATTTTAATATCGTGTGTATTTGGGTCCAGAAGATGCAACCGTTTGCGTCAGTAACTTTTAATCTATAATTGCCTTCACAAGCATTTTGCAAAATTGGAGTTCCTCTATCAACTAATCTAACAGGAACACCTGCTGAAGTTACTTGATACCATTCAAAATTATAATTATAATTCCATGCTGTAGGTGTGGTCAATGGAGTTCCTCCAGAAATTGCTAACCTAATATAGCCATCACAAGGCGGTACATTAATATTATTACATGAAATGTTTTGAAGAATAACTACCGATTCCCTAATTGGTGTTGGTGGAGCAATAGTAAATGGTGCAAATGTATACGTACAGTTGTAAAGATCCGTTATTGCTACGGTGTAATTTCCAGGACATAAATTAAATTGATCTTTAACTCCAGGATTTGTTATAGGATTTACTGGATTTGAAGAAGTCCATAAATATCTAAACGGTCCAACTCCTGTTGGATTTAATACAATACTTCCTGCACATATCGGAACTGAATCACTACAAAGCACATTTGTTATAGTTTCGTTTGGCGTTACATTAGGATTAACCCTTACAGTCACCGTAAATGGATCTCCTGCACATTGAACCACGTTAGGATTAGACGTTACATAATAAGACGGATAAACTTGGAAAATTACCGTTTGTACTATTGGAGTCGAATTGCGCAATGTACCACTTTGAAAAAACAAGGCATTGGTTCCGGTTGACGCACCAGTTACTCCACCTGAAATAGTTGGTAGTGCCCATGTATATTTCGTAATAGTTGGAACAATCGTTGAAGCAGTAGGATATTGATTATTAATTGGTGTTAATATGAATTCTGTATTATTACAAATAGTTTCCAATACCGCAGGAATGTATGGTTTAGGCTCTACCCAAAATTTCACGTCAAATGGAAGTCCAGCACATGATCCTGTTAAAGGTGTAACGGTATAAATAACAGATTGTATGGTATTTGTTAAATTAACTAATACTTGACTAATACTTGTTTGCGGACTTGTCTCGTTGATATCACCAGTAATATTTGGATTATCAGCTACTGTCCAAGTATAAGTTGTACCTGCTGGAACAATAGTTGCACTTGTAGGTACTCCATTTAATGGGATAATATTAAATCGATCACCACTACAACGGGTATCTGTTAATTGAGGGTTATTTGGAATAAATGGTCTTGGATTAACCGTAACTGTTACGGTAAATGGTGAACCCGAACATGTTCCGCTTATTGGAGTCACGGTGTAAATAACTGTTTGAGGCGAATTAACTAAATTAGTCAAAGTTTGACTTATACTACTTTGATTCACTTGATTACTTTGCCCAGATACATTCGCATTAGTTGCTACAGTCCAAGAATAAGTAGTTCCAACTGGTATAATTGTCGTTGGAGCAGCGTCAACTGGACTTACCGTAAATTGAACTCCACTACATGCAATTGCTGTTTGATTCGGAACAACTGATTTTGGATTTATCGTTACCGTAACTGTAAATGTTAATCCAACACAACTTCCTGCAGCTCCTGATCTTGGAGTTACCGTGTAAACTACTGTTTGTTGGGTATTAGTTAAATTAGTTAGGGTTTGACTAATGCTGGTTTGAGCAGTAGGTTGATCAACATCTCCTGTAACATCAACATTATCAACAACTGTCCAGGTATAAGTAGTACCTGAAGGTACAATAGTTGTTGGTTGAGCGTTAGCTGGAGTTACACTAAAGGCCAATCCACTACAAATTGTAGCCGTTTGTACCGGTACAACTGGAGTCGGGTTAACTATGACATTAATAGTAAATGGTAATCCAACACAACTTCCTGTAGCTCCAGAGGTTGGAGTTACCGTGTAAACTACTGTTTGTGGGATATTAGTTAAATT
>CANHHG010000032.1 GCA_947460615.1 Bacteroidota bacterium | reverse complement strand
TGTTTTGAGTTACGCTATTAATACTACCGTTTGTTACTTCTTGCCCTATTGCATTGCAAATAGAGTAGGAGTAAGTTCCAGTTGCTAAGGCTCCTAAATTTACTTGGAACGAATCGCCACTTACAGGGTTAGGAACAATACTAAAACCATTAGTTGTTGGATGGTTGTTTCCTAAAACAGCATTTTGGAATACAATTCTAAAACGATTTCCGGTACTTAACGCATCGGCTGTTACAGTGAATGGATACTCAACAGGTGAACCATCTAAATTTAGTGAAGTTCTCGAGTTCGTATACAAATCTTCTAAAGTCGCGGCTAAGTGAGTTGCTGTAAACGCTTCGGTATTTAATTTCAATTTATAATTGGAACCTGCAGTAGTATTCCAAACTTTCACCTCTAAGACATCAGTGGAAACTAATGGCAAGTGATGGTTACTAGCAAATGAATCTCCGTTTTTAGTAAAGGCTATATTTTCCGTACTGTTTGCCATTTTATTTGGAGATTGATTGGTATCCGCATCCGATAGAATAACCGTCATTGCACCATCGCGACCGGACCATTCGTTATTTTCTTGTTTGTATAAACCTACACGGAATAATTCAGGAGCTGCAGTTCTAAATACGGCATTACTAAAAGTAGTCCCTTTGTGAGTTTCTTTAATTGTAAAGGTTCCACCGGTGGTTGATTTTACAAAAAAGGCTTGTCCTGATTGAATTTGAGTTCCAGTTGTAATAGCAGGATTTGAAGTTACATTGGCGTAAGTTCCATTATTAAATAAATTATAAGTTCCTACCGAGTTTAAACCTGTAGCGTTTGCATCCCAAACCCAAATATTACCGCCAAATGCAGCGTTATCAGTATCAGCAAGTAGTAATGCAGGGTCAAGTGGACTAGCATAGGGATTACCAATAAATGTATATTGTGTAGCTGTATTAACATAAGTTTGATTCCCTGTAAATAAAGCACCAGTTGCTCTAATTGTAGTTGCGCTAGCGCCTGAAGTAACATTATTAGATCCAAAAGGCCCTGTTACAAATGCCATAAATGGTTTGTTAACTGAACCAGAAAGTAAAGAGTTAGAAGTGGTTGTATCTGTTACTCCTGACCAACTGTTGCTTGATGAATTGTAACTTAAAAGGGAACTACTTGAACCTCCAGTAAGAATTCCAGTTCCAGAGACATTTGACCAAATGTCAAATCCATTAATACCGTTTCCAGTTCCAGCTTCTTGCCAGTTGGCACTTATTGAAGTAGTAGTGTTCACAGGTGATGTAAGCGCTCTCCACGCCCGTTTAGCAGGAATGAAACGTTCTACGGTTACATTGGTTGCTCCAGTTAAAGTACCTGTTATATTCCCAATTGCTCCAGTTCCAGTTACATCTGATTTAATCACAACTGATTTACCACCAAAATCTGCAGTTCCTAAAACGGTTAAGGTTTTACCTGAATTAATACCTAAAATACCAGTTCCACTAATAGTTAAAGTTTTTCCGGTATTCACAGTATAGTTAGAAGCTAAATTATATTGCCCTGAAATAATATTTAAAGCAGATATTGTACCAGAAGATGGTGTTAGTTCAAAACCACTATTAACAACATCTGTACCTCCATATGTTACTGTTACATCCGAGCCATATAAAGGAGCCGCATCTAAGATTCCTGAATTTCTAATGATGGTAGAATTATTCCCCATAGTAACATTTGACATTCCAGTTAAAGTACTAGTTCCAGTAATTGAAAGCAGCAATGTTCCAGCTATATTAGTTGATCCTGTAAATGTCTTGTTGTTATCTGATCCAGAAAGAGATACATTAAAATAATCAGATCTATTGGTTATAGTTTGTGTAGTGCCTAAAGCTGCATAGTATTCTATAGTAGATGCGTTACCTAAAGTAACTGAAGGACTATTCGTGTTTAAAATTGAAGATGAGCTGGTTCCAGATAAACCATTTAAATTGTTTGTTCTAAACTTTCCTAAAACGCTAACACTAGGAGTTGTTCCGTTTAGTGTTATACTATTAGTCGCTGCATCTAATGTTGTGTTAAGACCAACTGTTAGAGAATTAAGAGTACTACCTCCAACATTGGAAGATAATGTCAAACCACATGTGGCATTGGTTGACACAATAGTCACATTTTTAGGACCAAAGGTTGCGGGCCATTCTGGGTTAATTACTCTTCTTGTTGTATTTGTCATGGCATATTCCAAAGTAGCATTTGGGCCATATATTAAAGCTCCGGTACCTGAAAAAGTGATGCCATGTGAAGCGTGACAGGCAAAAGACAGCTTCCCGTTTACTGTAGTTGGAAGTGTAATAGTTTTTGCAGAAGTTGAGCTTCCCCCATTAAAAGAAAGATTATTATAGGTAGTTGGGTTTGTTCCGCCAGTATTTGAGCCTTTTGTTACTAAAGTTTGTGTATTTTGACTGTATATTACTTCGCCATTAAAATTAATAGTGGTAGCTCCAATTGCTCCTACTGTAGAACCTGAATATTCTAGCGTCCCATCGATTGTTACTGAATTACAGTGTGAAGTTGCACCTGAACTAATTCGCTGAATGTTCCCACTACTACTAAATAATAATTTTGCTCCAGCAGCTACAGTTAAAGTACCTCCACCTGTTGAGCCATTGTCAGCTCTTAAATCATTAGACCCAGGAGAAAGAGTGCCGCTTACAATATTAATATTTCCTGCTTTAAAACTCGTCCCTAAAGTAGCAGTTTGACCAGCTGGTATTGCAAATTCAGCATTCCAAATAGTATTATTAGCTCCCCATTCTCCTAAATAAGTAATTGGTCCAGGGTTTACAAATGAAATTTTACCGGTTAAAGTTGTAACAATTGTAGGGTTTCCATTAGTTACACTAACAGTTGTGTAAAATGCAGCATCATTACCAGTAGTAACCGTAGTAGTGCCTGTATAAGCTCTTATTTTTCTGTTTACTTGTAATGTAATGCCATCATCAACAGTAATAGCAGCAACAGTAGTTGTTGTGTTGAAGTGAAGATCACGACAAGACGCATTTGCATTAACAGTTATTGCATGACCTGATTGAATGTAAACATTATTGGCTGACGTTGGTGGGGATGTAGCTGTTGCCCATACACCACTTGTTCTAACCTGCCATGTATTTGAACTAGACCAATTCCCTGTAGCAACAGCACTTCGATAATCTCCATCTCCTTCTGGCCAGTATTGACCTGATGTAATACCCTGCACAATTACATCATCAATACTATAATTTGCAGATGAAGCAGTTCCACTTTGAGTAAACTTCCATCGGAGTTGGAGATTAGTAACATTTGCAGCTGCTGCGGGTAATTCATAACTATTTCTATCGCCATTTGCTAGTGTCCATATGCCACTTGTGTTAGTTGGAGTGGTAGTTACAACAGTAACCCATGTACTTCCATTTGTGCTGTATTGTAATACTGCATCGGCAGCTAGAGAAGCAGATCTCCTTGATCCATAGCTTACTTTTATTGAAGAATATCCGACAGTTGAAAGACTATTATTATATGTTAAATCGTATACAGCACCGCAAGTACAAGCTGTTGCATTATAAACAACCAAATAATTTCCCCCAGACGCACCTGAATAGGCACCCGTGGATTGATTAACATTATTGCTTACCCAAGTGTAGGTTCCTGATGTAGCTGTCCATCCTGTTGGCAATCCTGGTGCTGTCGCACTTGAAAAATTTTCGGTAAGTAACGTTGTCTGTCCCCAGCTATTATTTGAAAACAAAAACAACAATCCTAGAAGTAGTATTGCTTTAAATCCCTGATTTTTGAAAAGTAATAATTTTTTCATGTTTAATTTGGTTAGATGTGTTGGTTATTTTTTTTAATTTGACTGTGCTAATAGTATTTATGAATTTTATAAATATTATTGTGAACGCACACGTTTTTAATTCTATAATTATATATTTACAAATTAACGTAAGTGTTTTTGAGTAATCGTACAAAAAATGGGTTAAAATTGTACAAAGTGTTTTTTTATTTGATAATTATTATGAATATCAAATAAATGTAATCGGTAAAAATTGTCAATAATTACGTTACTTTGCAATGTTTTAAATATCATATAATGAGAATATTTTTAAAAATAGTGGTCCTTTTGGCAATAACAATTTTGTTTTCCTGTAAAACAACACATTATGACAAATCAAATGAAACTGCAAGCACCACTTTGCAAAATAGAGAGACTAAAAAGCCACAGGTAAACAACAAAAAAATGGAAGTTCAAGATACTTCTTTTGTTAATTTGAAAGAATATAGCAATGATTTTGTATACGATATGAAATATGCTACCGAAGATAATTTTTTAAAAGCCAAGGTTTATGATTGTGCCGAATGTTTTCTTCGGTTAAAAACTGTAAAAGCATTGATTAAAGCCAATTCTAAATTCATGAAGCTCGGTTATAAAATCAAAATTTACGATTGCTACCGACCATTAGACGTTCAGAAAAAAATGTGGACAATTGTTTCTGATCCAAATTATGTTGCTAATCCTAGTAATGGATCCATTCACAATAGAGGAGGAGCTTTGGACATTACTTTGGTTGATAATAACGGAAAAGAACTGGATATGGGAACTCCTTTTGATTTCTTTGGACCCGAAGCAAGTCATGATTATTACAATTTCTCTAAGGAAATTATAGAGAATAGAGCGCTGTTTAAAAAAATAATGATTAGCTCGAAATTCGAATCTTTCGACTCGGAGTGGTGGCATTATAACTTGAAAAATGCTAAATTAGATCCTATTTCTAATTTCAAATGGAGGTGTGAGTAGGTTTTAGCAAGAAGATTTAAGCAATAAGCTTTAAGCAGAAACGGTAACGTTTAACTCCTATTTCTTTTTCCTTGCGAACTTTGCGTAAAACTTTGCGCTCTTTGCGGTAAAAAAAAGTCATAAAAGCGAACGGGAAGTATTTTTTTACTACAGATCGTTTATATTTTTAACCGATTCAACAAATAAACAAATAACCTATTCAATTAATCACACAAGGCAAGAAATCAATAAAATAGCTGCTTGGAAAATACGTTTTTTGATCCATTTCGGAAAGTAGCTGTTTCTTAATGATATAGTCCTGAGATTCGGTAGTAAATTTTACCCTCATACTTGAAATAGGGGAAGCTTTTAAGTCTTCAATAGTTCCTTTCACAAAGTAAAAAGTTCCAGATAATATTCTGTTATTAAATTCCAACTCATCTTTTACTGGTGTGCCACAATTCTCTTGTTCTGAAGCGATTAGGGTAATCACTTTGTTATTCTCTAATTGTAAATAAATTCTTGAATTTTTATCAAAGCAATTTACTTTTAAAAAGTCTTTACTTTTTTGGAGTATCAGCACGGTTAAAGAGGGCATTTCATCAGTTAATGCCAAAGTAAAAAATACATGTTTAGAGGTATTTCCAAAAATAAATTCATGAACTATAGTACTCTTCATTTCTTTATATGTTCCAAGACTGTCTTTCACATTTACACTATAATCACATGGTTTTTGAGCAGTTATAGCAAGACTAAAAAGTAGGATTCCGATAAAAAAGAGGTTTTTCATGTTAATTTATTTTGGTGCAAAGTAAAACTATTTTGTTATTATTTAAGTCAGTGGTAAAAAAACAATAGTTCGATCCTCCGTCTTTTATCTTCCATTTTTTTCGAATATCGTCAACACTATCAGAAAAATTCCGGGTAGAAACATTCGCTTTTGTATTTTCTAAATTGACTTTCATTTCCTTTTTGGAATAGGGAAAAACCATTTGGATTGCAAATGTTCTTCCAGGGAAATCAATGCATTCATTAGAAGTGTACAAGTGGGAATGGGGGTGAAGTTTGCCAAGCGAATATTGTATTCCAATTTCATCAAAACCACCTGATTTCAAAATGGCGCTGTTGGGTTCGTAGAGATATTTTTTAGGTAATTCTAAAACAGGTGAATCAACATTTGAATTCAATTCAAATTCAAAAATTTCTCGAGTAGTATTAATAATATTTACTGATTTAATTTCAGGATTACCTATAAAATCGGAATGTAATTCCCAAAGCAATTCTTTTACTTCATTATCGACTGCTACAATATGAATTTTATTTACATTGGTTAATTCTAATAATCCAGCAGAAACATCTAAAATTGGTGCTGTTTTAACTAAGATTTTATCCGCTTTAGTGAAGTAAAAAGAAAGCAATTCAGGAACGTTAGGCAAGCAATCTTTCAGCATAAAAACCTTCCCTTTCAAACCATTTCTTCTTGAAGGATCAATGTAAATCCAATCTAACTTATCTTTTTGCACACTTAGAGTTTCTAAACTATCACCTGCAATGCAATTTATATTCTCAAATCCTAATTGTTTAAAATTATGATTGGCAATAGCGGATAATTCTAGATCTATTTCACAATGAATTACCTTTTTTATACTTTTGGAAAAAAACATACAATCGACTCCAAAGCCACCTGTTAAGTCAATTAAAGAGTTTCCAAATACAATTTCAGACTTGTATAATGCCGTTTTTTCTGAAGAAGTTTGTTCTACAGAAATTTTACTAGGATATATAATGTTTTCGGCAGTAAAATAAGTTGGTAGTTTATTTTTAGCCTTCGATTTTGCTGCTATCTGATTCAAAATTGCAATCCAATTGAATTCAGGGAATGGATTTTTTTGTAAAGCCAATTTGGAAACATCAATTCCAATTTTTGAATTGATGAATTTTTGAATCTCAGGATTTAATAAAGAAGGATCCATCGATATAAACTCTAATTATTAAAAATATAATTGATGATGTTTGCTCCCATTTTAAGAGCTTTTTCACGAACTTCAATAGGGTCATTGTGTACATCAGCATCTTCCCAACCGTCACTCAAATCGGTTTCATAAGTATAAAGTAAGACGAGTCTATTCTCTATAAAAACTCCAAAAGCTTGAGGCCTCTTTCCATCATGTTCGTGAATTTTTGGAAGACCTGCAGGAAATGGATTTGGTTTTTGAAAAATAGTATGATTGGAAGGGATTTCGACAAAGGCGTTGTTTGGAAAAAGTTTGGTTATTTCTTTTCGAAGGTATTCGTTCATACCATAATTGTCATCTATGTGAAGAAATCCACCTGAAGTTAAATAATTTCTTAGATTTTCAATTTCCGAAGCGTTGAAAACAATATTTCCATGACCTGTTGTATGGACGTATGGATATGAAAAAATATCTGGACTACTAGGTGTTACAATCGCATTTTTTGATTTTATTATTGTACCAATCGTTTGATTGCAATATTTAATCAAATTAGGTAATGCCGTTGGATTTGCATACCAATCACCACCGCCATTGTATTTCAACAAGGCAATTTCTTGCGAAAATACGGAAACTGAAAACAATAGAAATACAAAAATTATTTTTCTCAAAATGGGGACTTATTCATTAATGAAAATAATGCTATGACAAGCTACAATTGCAGCTGTTTCTGTTCGTAATCTTGTTGAACCTAAAGTTACAGGCAGATAATTGTTTTCCAATGCGAATGTAATTTCTTTATTGGAAAAATCACCTTCAGGTCCAATTAATAAGGTTACATTTTCATTCGGTTTTACTACTGATTTCAAAGCTTTTTTCTCTGTTTCTTCACAATGAGCTATTAATAATAAACCTTCGTTTTTTTGTTTAATAAAATCTTTGAAAGGTATTGGTTCGTTCAATTTAGGTAGATAATAATGTAAAGATTGTTTCATCGCTGATTGCAATATTTTGTCAAATCGATCAGTTTTTACAAATTTTCTTTCTGAATGATCGCAAATAATAGGAGTGATTTCTGAAATTCCAATTTCCGTGGCTTTTTCTAAAAACCATTCGTACCTGTCGTTCATTTTGGTTGGAGCCACCGCTAAATGCAAATGGTATTTAGGGGTTTTTGCTACTTCAAAACTGATTATTTTTACAGTACATTTGCTATCGGAACCAACTACAATCTCTGTTTTAAATAAATATCCTAATCCATTGGTTACAAATAATATATCCCCACCTTGTTTTCGTAATACTTTAATTATATGTTTACTTTCTTCCTTATCGAAAGTAAAGTTATCTGTAGCTTCATTGATAGTAGGATTATAAAATAATTGCATAGTTTTAAAATTGAATTCTGGCTTTAGAAACCACATCTGAGGTTTCAAAATTTTCCTGTAAATATTTTTGATAACCTACAATTCCAATCATTGCAGCATTATCGGTGGTGTATTCAAATTTAGGAATATAGGTCTGCCAACCGTATTTGGTTTGGGCTTCCTTCATAGCGTTTCTAATACCTGAATTGGCTGAAACTCCGCCACCTATTGCAATTCCATTGATTCCTGTTTGATTGACCGCCAATTTCATTTTATCCATTAATATTTCAATGATACTGTATTGAATGGAAGCACAGATATCATTTAAATTTTCTTCTATAAAATTAGGGTTTTCGGCGACATTTTTTTGAATGAAATACAATATGGCTGTTTTTAAACCTGAAAAACTAAAATCCAATCCAGGAACTTTAGGTTTGGTAAATGCAAATGCTTTAGGATTTCCTAATTGAGCATTTTTATCTACTAGAGGGCCTCCAGGATAAGGTAACCCTAATATTTTAGCACTTTTGTCAAAAGCTTCACCCACAGCATCATCCGTGGTTTCTCCAATTATTTCCATATCAAAATAATCGTTTACTTTGACAATTTGCGTATGTCCTCCAGAAATGGTTAAAGCTAAAAATGGAAATGTCGGTTTTTGATACCCTTCCTCATCAATAAAATGTGCTAAAATATGAGCTTGCATGTGATTCACAGCGATTAAGGGTATATTTAGAGCCAATGATAATGATTTTGCAAACGAACCACCCACTAATAAAGAACCCATTAATCCAGGTCCTTGTGTAAAAGCTATTGCTGTTAACTGTTCTTTTTGTATATTCGCTTTGCGAAGTGCGGCATCAATAACAGGTACTATGTTTTGTTGGTGAGCTCTAGAAGCTAATTCAGGAACAACGCCACCATACTGATTGTGAATAAGTTGATTGGCTACAATATTAGACAAAACTTTATCGTTTTGTAAAATAGCTGCAGCAGTATCATCACACGAGCTTTCAATTGCGAGTATATAAATTGGCTTATTGGACATAAAAAGGAATGAATTGTATTAAAAATTGCCATCCAAATTGATTCAATTTTGGATTTGTCAAAATTAAGGATTTTTATTTAAGGACTATAGATTCTAGAGTTTAAAAAGTAATAAAATAAATTAAAAATAGAAAGTATCAAAAAATATAAAAAAATAGTATTCCGCATCCTTCTTGGAATTGTCCTACTATTATTGGTACTTGGGATTACCTTATCCTTGCCCGTTGTTCAGACCAGAATTGGAGAATATGTAACTGACATGCTCCGAAAAGAGTATAAAGCTGATATTGATGTTGAACAAGTGTCTCTTTCTATATTTGGTGGGGTTAAACTAAAAAATGTATTAATTCGGGATCATCATAAACAAACGATGATTCATGTAAAGTCTATTAAAACTAATGTATTGAGTTTTGAAAAACTTTATAATGGCGATTTATTATTTGGAGAAATTAGAATTGATAGCTTATTTTTTAGCTTAAAAACTTATAAGGGTGATAAAGAGACTAACATAGGTAAATTTGCTGACCTATTTGATTCTGGAAAACCCTCGACTAAGCAATTTTTATTAAAATCTAAGAATGTTTATATTACCAATAGTTCTTTTCTTTTATCGGATGAAAATAGTGATTCTCCGAAACAATTGGATTTAAAAAAACTAAATATTGAATCAAGTAACCTCAAAATATATGGGCCAGAAGTATCTACAAATATTTTGAAAATGTCATTTTTGGATCATCGAGGAATCCCTATCACTGATTTAAAAACCAACTTCGCCTATACCCTAAAATACATAAAAGCCGAAAAACTTAGTTTTATGACTAAAAATTCTGTCTTTAATGGAAATGCGATATTGAATTATAATGATAATGATTTTGGCGATTTTAATAACAAAGTTGAATTTAATATAAAAGTAGATTCTGCCTCTATTGCCTCAAATGATATTCGTTATTTCTACAAAGAAATTGGAGCAAACCAACAATTCAGAATTAAATCAAACATTAAAGGGACTCTTAATGATCTTTATTTTTCGAAATTAAATTTAGAGGGGAATACCACTAAAATTAAAGGAACTATTAATTTCAAAAACCTCCTGGGTGAAAAAAATCAGCTTTTTTACATGAAGGGTAATTTTAATAGATTGACCTCAAACTATAAAGATTTAGTAAAGATCTTACCCAATCTTTTAGGTAAAAGTTTACCAAGTACTTTAGATAAATTAGGTCAATTTGAATTGAGAGGTAAAACCGAAATAACCACTTCGTCTATTGGTGCCGATTTTTATATGACTACTTCATTAGGAAATTTACAGTCGAACCTAAAAATGACTAATATAGATAATATTGATAATGCATCTTACAAAGGAAATTTAATTTTAGAACACTTTAAAATCGGGAAATTTCTTGGAAAAAAAGATTTAGATTTTGTGACATTAAATTTTGACATTGATGGAAAAGGTTTCAAAATTAAAAATTTAAATACGTCACTTTCAGGGGATATTTATAAAATTAATTACAAAGGTTATAATTATAGTAATATTGTGGTTAAAGGCAATTTTAAAAGCCCAGTTTTTAGAGGTAAATTGAATGTAAACGACCCAAACTTATTTATGGATTTTGATGGTTTGGTAGATCTTGAAAAGAAAGAAATTAACTATAATTTTAATGCCAATATTGATTATGCGAATTTGAAAAAATTGAATTTGGTTCAAAAGGACAGCATCTCGGTTTTTAAGGGAGACATCGATATGAATGTTACGGGGACTAATTTGGATAATATTAAAGGTTCGGTAAATATTAAAAACACTTCTTATCAAAATGAAAAAGACACCTATTATTTTGATGATTTTGATTTAAAATCTTCATTTGATAATGATAACATTCGTACTATTTCGATTAATTCTCCAGATATAGTTCAAGGAAAAATTACTGGAAATTTTCAAATAGATCAACTGCAAAAAATGGTTGAAAATTCATTAGGTAGTCTTTATGCCAACTACAAACCAAATAAAATTAAAAATGGACAGTATTTAAAATTTGATTTTGCAATTTATAATAAGATTATTGAAGTTTTTTTACCCGGGATTTCATTGGCTCCAAATACTATAATGCAAGGTTCTATATATTCAGATAGAAATGATTTTAAATTTAATTTTAATTCTCCAAAAATAACTGCTTTTGACAATAACTTACATAGAATTAATATCCGGGTTGATAATAAAAATCCTTTATATAACGCTTATGTTTCCATGGATAGCTTGAAGGCAAAAAACTATAAGATTTCTGATTTTAGTTTAATAAATGTAATTCAAAATGACACTTTATTTGTTAGGAGTGAATTTAAAGGTGGAAACAAAGCTGAAGATTATTTTAAACTAAACGGTTTTCATACCATTAATAAACAAAATAACAATGTTGTTGGAATTCAAAAATCTGAGATTAAATTTAAAGAAGTTTTATGGTATTTGAATGAAAATGAGGCAGACAAGAATAAAATAATATTCGATAAGAAATTATTGAACTTTTCTTTTGACGATATTGCATTAACTCATGACGATCAAAAAGTAGAATTTAAAGGTTTTATAAATGAAAATAAATCTAAAGATCTTAATTTAAATTTCACCAATATTGACATTAATAAGTTAACCCCCGAATTATCCGAATTTACTTTTAAAGGTATTCTAAATGGTAATGTCAATTTAAAACAAGATAATAATATATACCAGCCAACAGCCTCTATTTCTATTGATAGTCTCCGTGTTAATAGTGCACTTCTAGGCAAATTAAATTTGGATATTGCAGGTGATAATGATTTGAAAAAATTCAATGTCAATTCTTCAATTGTTAATCAAAATGTAGAGTCTTTCATTGCGAAAGGAGATTTTATTATTGAAAATCAAGAGACAAAAACAAACTTAGATTTACAATTTAACAAATTTAATTTAGGAGTGTTAGGTTTAATTGGTGGTGAAATTGTTACAAATATTAAAGGATTTGCATCTGGAAGCACTAATATAGAAGGAGTAATTACTGATCCAAAAGTAAATGGAAGAATGTATTTAGAAGATTCTGGGATCTCAATTCCCTACTTGAATGTGAATTACGCATTTGAAAATAATACAATTGTAGATATTACAGAGAATTCTTTTATAATTAGAAATGCTAACATTATTGATTCTAAATACAATTCAAAAGGAGTGCTTGAGGGCAGGGTAAAACATAATAAATTCTCAGATTGGATATTGGATTTAAAAGTAAAATCGGATAGGTTCCTTGCCTTAGATACTAAGGATCGGGAAGATGCCGCTTATTTTGGAACTGCATTTATTGATGGTATAGCTTCAATATCAGGCCCTTCTGACGGATTAGTAATTAAAATTGATGCTAAGTCGGAAAAAGGAACCACGATTAAAATACCTATTAACGATGTTAATGCTTCAGGAACCAACGATTATATTCATTTTCTCACTTCTAAAGAAAAAAACAATTTAGAAAACGGAGTAACCAATACTTCTAGGAATTATAATGGTTTAGAATTAAAGTTCAATTTGGATATCAATCAGAAAGCAGAGATAGAAGTGATATTAAATAGGAATTCTGGACACGGAATGAAAGGTAGAGGAAATGGAAATTTATTGTTAGAAATAAACACTTTGGGTAAATTTATAATGACGGGAGATTTTCAAGTTTATGAAGGGACTTATAATTTTAAATATGGAGGTATAATTGACAAAAAATTTAAAGTTAAAAAGTTCGGTTCAATCGTATGGGAAGGCGACCCTCTTAAAGCTAATATTAACCTAGAGGCGGTATACGAAACTACTGCTAATCCTGCGGTTTTATTAGACAACCCATCAATAAATAAAAAAGTTCCAGTGGATGTGATAATAGGGATTAAAGGAAATTTAAGTAATGTAGAACCCGATTTTTCTATAAATTTCCCAACCGTAAGTTCTGTTCTTAAATCGGAAATTCAATATAAATTGGACGATAGAGATACCCGTCAAAAACAAGCCTTGTATTTGCTTTCATCTGGAGGCTTTTTAAGTCAATTAGGAATTAGTCAAACTGATTTAACTGGAAATATATTTGAAAAGTTTAGCGGAATTTTTAATGATATTTTCCAAGATGAAGAAGGAAAGTTCAATTTAGGGATAGATTATGTATTGGCAGACAGACGTCCTGGTTCTGAAACAGATGGAAGATTTGGAGTTACAGTTTCTTCAAAAATAAATGATAGAATTACTTTTAATGGAAAATTAGGTGTTCCTATTGGAGGAATAAACCAATCTGCCGTAGTAGGAGACGTAGAAGTTCAATACCGTGTAAATGATGACGGAACTTTGAATTTAAGAGTTTTTAACAAGGAAAATGACATCACATTTATAGGACAAAATATTGGATATACTCAAGGTCTTGGTATTTCTTATGAAATTGATTTTAATACCTTTAAGGAATTAGTTAATAAAGTATTTAAGAAGAAAATTTTAGAACCTAAAGTAAATCAATCCAATTATCAGTCGGATTCAGAGGTTCCAAATGAGGGTATTAATTTTAAAACTAAAAAAAGTAAATCCAAATTAAAGCAAAAAGTGAATTCTGAAGGAGTTTTGAAAAATGAAATAGATTAATTAGCTACTAATTCTAATTTACATATTATTGGTCATTCTTAACTTATTAATGATTTCTTATCAATTTTAAAAACTTATCAACGAAAACGTTTGAATTTGAGTAAATTATCAATTTAATAATAAATCCACTTTTTTTAAATACAATTTATAGTAAGTTTACATTTTAAAACATAAAAAATGAGTAATACAATAAAAAAAATAGGCGTTTTAACTTCTGGTGGAGATTCTCCAGGGATGAATGCTGCTATTCGTTCTGTTGTTAGAACTTGTGCCTATCACAATATTGATTGTATTGGGATTTATCGCGGATATCAAGGAATGATTGAAGGAGATTTTAAAGAACTTGGTCCTCGAAGCGTTAATAATATAATCAATAAAGGAGGGACCATTTTAAAATCCGCTCGTTCTAAAGAGTTTATGACTTCCGAAGGTAGAAATAAGGCCTATATAAATCTTGTTAAAGCAGGTGTTGACTCACTTGTAGTAATAGGTGGAGACGGAAGTTTTACTGGAGCGGAAGTATTTAATTCTGAATATGGTTTTCCAGTAATGGGAATTCCCGGAACCATAGATAATGATATTTTCGGTACTAGTCATACTCTAGGCTATGACACAGCCTTGAACACCGTTATCGAAGTGATAGATAAAATTAGAGATACGGCAAGTTCACACAATCGTTTGTTTTTTGTGGAAGTTATGGGTAGAGATGCAGGTCATATTGCCTTAAATGCTGGAATTGGTGCAGGTGCTGAAGAAATTTTAATTCCAGAAGAAAATTTAGGATTGGAACGTTTATTAGATTCATTGCAAAAAAGTAAATCTACGGGAAAATCTTCAAGTATTGTTGTTATAGCCGAAGGCGATAAAATTGGGAAAAGCGTATTCGAACTGAAAGATTATGTAGAAGAAAATATGCCCGAATATGACGTTCGTGTATCTGTATTAGGACACATGCAACGAGGGGGTTCTCCGTCTTGTTTTGATCGTGTTCTAGCCAGCAGGTTAGGGGTAAAAGCCGTGGAGTCTTTAATAGAAGGGAAATCAAATTTTATGGTTGGAATTTTAGGTGATAAAATCACTTTAACTCCATTAGAACAAGCCATAAAAGGTAATACAGAAATCGACAGAGAGTTATTGAGAGTATCTGACATCATGTCAACATAATAAATAAATAATAATCGACAATTAAAATCAATTGTCAAAAGTTTAAAAAAATGTCAAAAGTAAAATTAGGAATTAACGGTTTTGGTAGAATCGGAAGAATTGTATTTAGAGAATCATACAATAGAGACAATGTTGAAGTGGTAGCGATCAATGATTTATTAGATGTAGATCATTTGGCATATTTATTAAAATACGATTCAGTTCATGGACGTTTTGCAGGAAAAGTTGAAGTAATAGATGGAAAATTATTTGTAAATGATAAACACATTAGAATTACTGCAGAAAGAGAACCTGCCAATTTAAAATGGGATGAAGTTGGAGTAGATGTAGTTGCTGAATGCACAGGATTTTTCACTACTCTTGAAACTGCTCAAGGCCATATCAAAGGGGGAGCCAAAAAAGTTATTATTTCTGCGCCTTCAGCTGATGCGCCAATGTTTGTAATGGGAGTAAACCATGACAAAGCTAAGGCTTCGGATACTGTAGTATCAAATGCTTCTTGTACAACGAACTGTTTGGCTCCTTTAGCTAAAGTAATTCACGATAATTTTGGAATATTGGAAGGTTTAATGACTACGGTACATGCCACAACTTCAACACAAATGACTTGTGATGGTCCATCCAGAAAAGATTGGAGAGGTGGTCGTGCCGCTTCTTGTAATATTATTCCTTCATCTACTGGTGCTGCAAAAGCTGTAGGTATGGTCATTCCTGATTTAAATGGTAAATTAACAGGTATGTCTATGCGTGTTCCTACCACAGATGTTTCTGTAGTTGACTTAACGGTTAAATTAGCTAAAGAAACTACTTACGATGAAATTATGTCAGTTTTAAAAAATGCTTCGGAAACTACAATGAAAGGCATTTTAGGATACACCGAAGACGCAGTAGTTTCGCAAGATTTCGTTTCTGATCCTAGAACATCAATTGTAGATGCTAAAGCTGGAATAGGTTTGAATTCTACTTTTTTCAAAATTATTTCATGGTACGATAATGAATATGGATACTCAAGTAAATTGATTGATTTGTCAATACATATTTCTAGTTTAAAATAATATATTTACCCTAATCCCCAATATTTTGGGGATTTTTGCATCTAATTAATGGTCTAAACCAATTCATATGAAATTATTAGTAGATAGCGGTTCTACAAAAGCCGATTGGATTTCAATTGACGAAACCGGAAAAATCTTGTTTACCACACAAACATTAGGATTAAATCCTGAAGTTCTTAATAAAGAGGAAATTATATCTCGAGTAAACGATCGTTTTGATATTTCTTTTAATAAAGAAAATGTAACGCATTTGTTTTTTTATGGCGCTGGTTGTGGTACAGATAGAATGAAAAACTTTTTAACCGAAGTATTTAAAGAATATTTTCCGAATGCAACTGTTGTAGTTCATGAAGATACTTACGCTGCGGTTTATGCAACAACTCCAAAAAACGAAAAAGCAATTGTTTGTATTTTGGGTACAGGATCTAATTGCAGTTATTTTGATGGTAAAATCTTACATCAAAAAGTACAGTCCTTGGGTTATATCGCTATGGATGATTGTAGTGGAAATCAATTTGGAAGGCAACTAATACGCGATTATTATTTTAGTAAAATGCCTGCAAAATTGGCAACCGAATTTGCTAAGACCTATGATTTAGATCCAGACGTAATTAAGCACCAACTATATAAAGAACCCAATCCAAATGCTTACATGGCAACTTTTGCTAAATTTTTAATACAGCATAAAGAGGAAGAATATTGCCAGAAATTGGTTAGAAAAGACATGCAGGTTTTCGTTGATAACTATATTACTCAATATGATAATTGCAAAGAAGTTCCAGTTCACTTTATAGGATCCATTGCTTTTTATTTAAAAGAGGAATTAAAAGAAGTTTTAGAAAGCAACGGATTAACAATAGGAAATGTACTTAGAAGACCAATTGATGGTTTAATTGAGTTTCATGTTTTAAACTAATATCCATTTATAAAAACAAAAAAATCGAATTTGAGTCCTTTCAAATTCGATTTTTTTTGTTTGAGTTTTTTCAATTATTTAATGGCAATCATTGAAATTTCAATATTTACATTTCTAGGTAATTTAGAAACTTGAACGGTTTCCCTTGCAGGAGCATCATCTTCATTAAAGTAACTTGCATAAACTTGGTTAATCTTAGCAAAATCATTCATATCGGAAATAAAAATAGTGCTTTTTATTACATTTGAAAAATCCATTTCTGCGGCTTCCAAAACCGCTTTCATATTATTCATTACCTGGGTCGTTTCAACTTCTATAGAATCCATCACCAATTCCATAGTTGCTGGATCTAATGCAATTTGACCTGAAGTATATAAAGTATTTCCAACTAATACCGCTTGATTGTAGGGTCCGATAGGGGCAGGCGCTTTATCGGTGTAGATTATTTTTTTCATAATTATCTGAGTTGTTTGTCCGGAACTGTTCTTTTTTCCCATTTAATATCACTTAGAACACTTGATTTAATTCCAATAAAGAATCCCCAAAAAGTATTGTCTCCGAAAGGCAACCAGTTGAAATCCATTCTCCAGCTTAATAAATCCCTTTCAAATCGTAGTTGGGTATATGTAACTCCTTTTTGAACAAAATCATAACCTGAAGACGCCCCAATTCTCCATTTTGGAGTCAATTCTATATTTGATGAGAAGCTTATAGTATTACCAATTATTTTATTTTCTCTATTATTATTACTGTAAGTTAAAGAATAGGCCATCGTTAAATCCCAGGGAATTTTAGATTTAAAAAATTCAGTAACTTTATTTTCACTACTTTCCTTTTCGTTAAACTGACTCTCTCTTCTGTCACTAAAATCGGTATTGGTTCCATACAAATCATCTGCACGTCCTCCATTTCGTTCCCCTTGTTTATTTTTAGTTTCGTCTCCGTCTGTACTTGCTAAAGAATAATTAATTGTCATATTAGAACTGGTCATTCTAAATAAACTTCCTCCATTATTCCAATTAAAATTATTAATTCTTCTTCCGGAATTATCGATGGCATAGGGATCTAATGTTGTCGCAAAATTAATATTCATTTTATCTTTAAATAATGTAGTTCCACCACTAACTCTTAGAGGGGACCAACGTAATGAATCTGAAGTAGCGTTATAATCAGTGTGAAAATTTAAATTATTCAATAACATTATTTTCTTAGGTTCCGTTTTGGTTGGATCTTGATCTCTAACTTTCGCTTCAAAAGTATTGCTTAAATCAAAACTCATAATGTTAGATTTACCATTTCCAGGGGCACCATAAATACCTTTCTCAAAACGTGTATATTCATTTATGATAGATCCACTTCCATCTGAAGCATAAGTGTCATAATATTTTTCAAAACTAGGTGCGTAGCTATAAGCTACTGTTGGTCTCATTACGTGTCTGATAGATTGAATGCGTTTTTTTGAACCAAAATTAAAAGTTCCATAAATAGTAGTTCCGATACTCGAACTAAAATTATAGGTTCTAAAAGAGTCAAATCCGTTTACTGTAGTTTCCACCACTTTATTCTGCTGATTATCAAATTTTTTATTTATGGTTTTTAAATACCATACTTCATTATAATTCAAAGACATAGAAGCACTAAAATATTTAAATAATTTAAAATTAGTGCTTAAAGGGATGGAGTGTTGAATACCAGTATTTGCATCTCTAAACATCTGAGGTTTAAAAAATAAAGAGTCTGTTGTTTCAATTCTATTATCACCTCTTAAAGTGTATTGAAAATTAATATTTTTAAAAACGCCTCTTTTTTCACCTTCCTTTGGAGCAAATGGAAAAATACGATCTACATTAACTTGTAATGAAGGTAAAGTCATGTTTATTGTTTGCGTTTGTGTATTTTGAGAATGTGTTGCAGTTAAAGACATATTCACTTGGGGAACACTATTAAATGTTTTGGAATAAGATATAGAAGAACTCAAAGTATTATTTAAACGCGAATTGTTATTAACTTGATTAATGGATTGTTGGAAATAGGTGCTACTACCCATATTTACTGAAGCAGAAAATCGAGAATTTGGATTTGATTTTTGATCTTTATTATGTGACCACTGTATATTGTATATATTGCTTTTAGAATAGTCAGGGTAACCGCGTTCACTTGTTATCAAATTTTCAAAACGGATATTAATATTTCCACTAAATTTATATCGTTTGGCATAACTTGTTTCAGCTCTTAAGGCATAACTTCCGTTGGTATAATAATCTCCTAAAATTGCCAAGTCATAATTATCACTTAATGCAAAATAGTAACCCCCATTTTGTAATGCATAGCCTCTTAATCGGGTGTCATTAAAGGTCGGCATAATTATTCCGGATTGGCTGGTTTCAGTCATTGGAAAAAAAGCAAATGGCATAATAAGAGGCGTTGGAACATTTGCAATTACCATATGTGTTGTTCCAATCACAACTTTTTTGCCTGGTACAAATTTAACTTTACTAGTTTGGAAATAAAATTCAGGATTTTCTATATCTGCCGAAGTAGTAAAACGGGCTCTCTTCATAAAATATACAGAATCGTTTTCCCTTTTTGTTATTTCTGCTTTAATTTTAAATTCATTTTGCTCCGTTCTTGAATTCCAAACTAGCGCTTTCTTAGTTTTAAAATTAAAACGAATTGAATCGGGTTCAATAACATTGGCTCCTTGTTTAAAAACAGGTAGCTGAGTGTATTTTCCAGTAGAGTCTTTTATACGACCTGCATAAATTTCATTTTTTTCATAATCCAATACGATAATTCCAGATTTCAACTCTATATCTTGATAATACAATTCTGCTTTATCATATAAAGTCATTTGTTTCTTTTTCTGATTTATTTTTTCATAACCAACAGCAGTTCTTTTTATTTTAGATTCTAAAAGAGCTTTTTTAGGTTTTAAAGTATCTATTTTAATGGAGTCAGTACTAATTTTAACCTCTTTTACGTTGTTATTTGAGATCTTTTGCTCTTCTTTTGCCTTAATTTCAATAGGTTTTTTAGGTAAATCTTGGGAGTAGGAATTGTTTGAACCTATTGTTAGGAAAATTGCTAATAAAACGATATTAAATAAGTTTGTATACAAAGGTTTAAATACTATTTTTGTAAAATCAAGGTTTAGTTTTTTCAATTTTCAAAACTACATATAAATTTTGGTCAAAAATAATCAAATATTAAATTTATAACCCTAAGGATATAATAAAATTAACTTAATAAGTTTATGAATATAAATAATAAAATTAAAGTCTTATCAATTATAGGTTTACTTGCATTCTCGACTGCAGTTAGTTCTCAAAGTAAAAATTTTAAAGTTACTCTAGATGCCGGTCATGGTGCTCATGATTTTGGTGCAGTTTATAATGGCCATATTGAAAAGAACATTTCGTTAGCTATTGTTTTAAAAGTTGGAAAAATATTAGAAAGCCAACCTAATTTCGAAGTTAATTATACTCGTCAAACAGACGTATTTATTGGTCTTGTTGAACGAGCAAATATTGCCAATAGAGTAGATTCAAATATTTTTGTTTCTATTCATTGTAATGCAAATAAAAACACAGTGGCAGATGGTACAGAGACTTATGTAATGGGTATGACCAAAAACGCCTCAAGTTTAGCAGTCGCAAAAAATGAGAATGAGGTGGTAACATTAGAAAAAGATTATAAACAAAAATACAACGGTTACGATCCAAGTTCTCCAGAAACATTAATAGGATTGACATTAATGCAAGAGGATTTCCTGAATAACAGTATTGCTCTAGCGGCAAAAGTGGAAGATGAGTTTTCTAGTATTGGAAAGAAAATTAGAGGTGGCGGAGTGAAGCAGGCCCCTTATATGGTACTCCATAAAGCATACATGCCAAGGGTATTAATTGAAACTGGTTTTGTTTCTAATCCAGTTGAAGGTGCAATTTTAGATTCTGAAGAAGGGCAGAATGCAATAGCCAATGCAATTGCTAAGGCGATTATAAGTTATAAAAGAGAATATTTTGGAAGTGGTGATGGTTATACAGAAGACGATCGTCCATCAAAGAAAGTCATTGAAAAACAAACTAACGAAACAGTAACTCCTGCTAAAAAAGAAAATAAAAAAGAGTCGGTTGATGAAACAGGGATCGTTTTTAAAGTTCAAATTGCTGCAAGTACAAAAAAAATGGATTTGGAACCAAGTAATTTTAAAGGATTAAAGAACATTGAAATGGAAAGTACGGGTACCATAAACAAATATTTTTATGGACAAACAACTGATTATGAAGAAGCAAAAAAATTCTTGGCTGAATCCAAATCAAAAGGATACAATTCAGCCTTTATCATTGCCCTAAAAAACGGTAAGTCAGTTCCCTTAAAAGATGCAGTCAAATAATTCTGTATACCAAAGTTTTATTTTAAATTTGTAAAAAATCTTAAATTGAAAATCACAAAAGAAATTAAAGCCGGAATCTTAGTAATAGCTTCCATATCCTTATTTATTTGGGGTTATAGTTATTTAAAGGGCAAAGACATCCTTAATAATTACAAAACTTTTTTTGTAAAATATGATAATGTAGAAGGATTAGCAGCAACAGCTCCAATAACAATTAATGGACTAGTTGTGGGTCAAGTAGCTGGAATTAAACTTCAACCGAATGGGGAAATTTTAGTACAACTTCAAATCAAAAATGATTTTCCATTTTCTAAATCTAGT
>CANHHG010000031.1 GCA_947460615.1 Bacteroidota bacterium | reverse complement strand
CCACGTTGAATTTTTACACCATAGCTGGCTAATATTTCTTTCCCTTGGTATTCGTGTATGTCCATAATTGTTTTTATTACTTTTTTAAAGTGGCACAAAAATAAAACAATTCAAGTTAAAAGCGAAATGTTTTTTCTTAATAAATTCAAATAGAAGTTTAATAGTAATAAATTGAAATTTAAACCCAGAAATTCTTCAATGGTTTTCAAAATAGTAGTAAAGAGCGTTATTATTATTGTCTTTTAGTTTATATTGTTACAAATATAACAATTTGTTATAATTTGTTAATAATCTGTAAATCCTTTGATTTTGAACTTAAGAGAAATAAATTTGCATAAAAAAATACAAATATGCAATCACAAGATTTAGTAAAGTTAGCAGAAGAATTCGGAAGTCCTTTATACGTTTATGATGCTGAAAAAATCAAATCACAATACAATCGTTTAAGCAACGCTTTTTCCAAAGTGCCAAGATTAAGAATTAACTATGCCGTAAAGGCCTTGTCAAATATTGCGGTTCTTCAATTACTTAAAACTATAGGATCTAACTTAGATACCGTTTCAATTCAAGAAGTTAAATTGGGATTGTATGCTGGATTTAACCCGGAACAAATCATTTATACACCGAACGGAGTTTCATTTGAAGAAATCGAAGAAGCGGCAAATTTGGGTGTTCAAATTAACATCGACAACCTTTCTATTTTAGAGCATTTTGGAACTAAGCACCCTAAAATTCCTGTTTGTATTCGTATCAATCCGCACGTTATGGCCGGTGGAAATTCAAATATATCTGTAGGTCACATCGACAGTAAGTTTGGGATTTCGATTCATCAAATGCCACACATCCTTAGGATTGTAGAAAACACAAAAATGCATATCAATGGAATTCATATGCATACGGGATCTGATATTTTAGATATTGAGGTGTTTCTGTACGCTGCAGAGATTTTATTTGAGGCTGCCAACAATTTTAAAGAACTAGATTTTTTAGATTTTGGAAGTGGATTCAAAGTACCTTATAACAAAGGGGATATTGAAACCAATATTGAAGAACTAGGTAAAAAACTTACCAAAAGATTCCTAGCATTTGAAACGTCTTATGGTCGAGAGTTGACATTAGCATTTGAGCCAGGAAAATTTCTAGTGAGTGAAGCAGGTTATTTTTTAGCAAAAGTAAATGTGGTAAAACAAACTACTTCTACAGTTTTTGCTGGAATTGACAGCGGTTTCAACCATTTAATACGTCCAATGTTGTATGGATCTCAACATTATATTGAAAACATTTCAAACCCTAAGGGAAAAGAACGTTTTTATACTGTTGTGGGCTACATTTGTGAAACCGATACCTTCGCAAATAACAGACGAATTGCTGAAATAAAAGAAGGTGACTTGCTTTGTTTTAGAAACGCTGGAGCCTATTGTTTCTCTATGTCATCCAATTATAACTCGAGATACAAACCCGCAGAAGTATTGTGGAAGGATGGAAAAGGTATTTTAATTAGAACTCGAGAGACCTTTGAAGATTTACTTAAAAATCAAATTGCATTGTAAATTATTTAAATAATTCCGGCAAAACATTTGCTTCAGTACCATTGGGAAAGGTGATTTTAATCATTTGTGCAATGGTTGGAATTATTTGGGTAATTACTTTTCTATCATGACTTTCTCCATGTTTTACATGCCAACCATAAAAAAGCGCTGGCACATGAGTATCATAGGTATACGGGGTTCCATGTGAAGTTCCGATACCTTTATACTCAATATATCCAGGTTTTTCTAGAATAACAATATCTCCATTTTGATTTGGATCGTATCCTTTAGCGATATAATTTAAATAGAAATCATTACCAGTAGAAGTCAATATCTCTTCTTCGGTATAAACTCTTTTTATTTGGACTTGAGTCATCATATATTCTTTAAAAGATTGTTTTACTTTCGATAAATCCAAACTTTTATTTTTAATTATCTCTCTATTTAGGTACAAATTAAAATTAGAATAGTTTAAAACCAAATTATCTCCAAATGTGTCTTGAGAAAATTTAGACAAGCCTTTTACGAATTCTTTAGTATCAATACTATTTACTTCATACTTATTGTCTTTTAGATAATTTACATTTTCAGCACCTGCATGATCTGCGGTTAAAAAAATTAAGTAATTATCTTTTCCAACAGTTTTATCTAGATAGGCTAAAAAATCAGCTATTGTTTTGTCTAATCGAAGGTAAGTATCTTGTGTTTCAATAGATCTAGTTCCTGTTAAATGACCAACATAATCTGTTGATGAAAAGCAAACGGTTAAAAAATCAGTGATATTGTCTTTTCCTAATTCTTCGCTATAAATAGCTTTCATTGCAATTTCCGCCAATAAATCATTCCCAAAAGGAGTGGATCTAATTATTCCAGCATCATTATTCTCATATATTGCTTTCAAATTATAAGGAAAAACGGGTGCTAAACTTTTATATAATTTTCCTTCATAAGGATTGTTGTCAGGTAAACTTTCGTTGTAAGTCGAAATTGGTTTAAATAAATCCCAGCCCTTATTAATGTAGGGCATATAATGTTTTTCATTGTTAAAAGTAGTAAGCCAATCCGGAAGTTTTTCACCATAAAAAGAACTTGAAATAAACGATCCAGAATTACTGTACCAAAAAGCCCAATTAGCAAAATGTCCAGCGGGTAAAATTGCCCCACGATCTTTCAAACTAAACCCTATAACTTTACCTTTAAAATTAGTCTGTAGACGAAGTTCGTCTGTAATGGTAGTAGCTTGTAAATTTTTTGGAGACATTTCTCCTTCTTCTGGTTTACCCTCACCAAGAATATGCACTGAAGCATCGTCCGTGCAATAAACTTCTTTTCCTGTGGAACGATTGAACCAATCATTTCCAACTATACCATGAATTGAAGGAGTAGTTCCTGTATATATTGAAGTATGACCAGGACCAGTGTAGGTTGGCATATAATTAAAATGCATATTATGAAAAGTGTACCCATTATCCATTAATCTCTTGAAACCGTTAGCTGAAAAATCATCAGAATAACGATATAAATATTCCATTTTCATCTGATCAACAACAATTCCTACAACCAATTTAGGACGTTCTTGAGCAGATAGAAACGAACTAATCATTAATACAGAAACATAAATTATTTTTTTCATAATTGGGTTTTATTATGGCAAAACTTATTTGCCTGGAAAATTAACGATATTATAAACCAATATCACATCTTTTTGATTGATGTACAATTGCTTTCTATTATCTTGCTTCTTTCTGGTTATAAATGAAATAGTGAAAGGCTCATTATCAATATCGATACAACCAAATGGAAAAATTAAATCGTCATCATTTTCAACTTTTTTTTCAAAACTTTCAATATTGTAAAACTGAATTTCTTTTGAATAAACTACAATTCTTTTTTTATCAAGATCCAAAGCAATCATGATATTGGTAGTTTGATAATCAGACCATTTACCCCAATTGTCTTTTTCATCTTTTTCCATTACACTAAACCCTGTAGCAACAAATTTATACACTTGGGCCTCTACTTTTTGAAATCCAAATGCTAGGAAAAAAAACAGTATAATTATTTTAAACTTCTTCATATTAATTATGCTTAATGCATTACTTATTATAAATTTTTTATTTCATTTTTTGCAATATCAAACTCACGAATCATATCGTCAATAATATCTTTAGCAGATTTTATCTCTTCAAATAGGCCCGAAATTTGACCAATTTCCAATTCGCCTTCAACCAAATCGCCTTCAAACATTCCTTTTTTAGCCCTTGCTCTTCCAAGTAGCGACTTTAAATCTTCTATAGATGGATTTGTTTTATACAATTCCTGAATGTCATTATAAAACTTATTCTTTATTAATCGAACAGGAGCCAATTCTTTCAATGTAACCTGAGTCTCCCCCTCTTTACAATTGATGATGGTATTTTTAAAATTCTCATGAGCGGATGATTCTATAGAAGCTGCAAATCTTGAACCTAGCTGTACTCCATCGGCACCAAGAACCATGGCAGCGAGCATTCCCCTTCCAGTTGCAATTCCTCCAGCTGCAATTAACGGAATGGAAAGTTGTTTTTTTACCATTGGAATAAGCGTCAATGTGGTAGTTTCTTCCCTCCCATTATGTCCTCCTGCTTCAAATCCTTCGGCTACAACAGCATCAACACCTGCTTCTTGCGCTTTTAAGGCAAATTTAGAACTGCTTACCACATGCACGACTGTAATTCCATTTTGCTTTAATAATGAAGTCCATGTAGTTGGATTTCCTGCAGAAGTAAAAACAATTTTCACTCCTTCTTCAATGATAATAGTAATTATTTCTTCAATATTGGGATACAACATAGGTACATTAACCCCAAATGGTTTATCAGTTGCTAATTTGCATTTTTGAATGTGTTCTCTCAATACTTCTGGGTACATTGACCCAGCACCAATTAAACCCAATCCCCCCGCATTGCTTACAGCACTAGCCAATTTATATCCACTATTCCAAATCATTCCTCCTTGAATTATTGGATATTGTATATTAAAAAGCTGTGTTATTTTATTCATATAAATTATTTTCTAACTATTTCTTAATTAATTTACCTGTAAAAGTATCATTTCCGGAAGCAATTTTGTAAAAATACAAACCGTTTTCACATGATTGCATTGAAATCAATTGCAACTGATTACTTGCATTGCAGTTAAGAATTTCTTGACCTAAACTATTGTAAATACTAATTTCTCTGGAAATCTTATTTGAAGTAAATGAGAATATAACTTCCATATTAACCGGATTTGGATATACTGTATACCCTTCTGAATTGTATTGATTATTTTCTAAAGCATTATTTAAAGCCAATTGAAAATTTGGTATTCCATATCCATATTGTGCATTTGGATTGGTAAAACGATCCGAGGATTCTTTAACTAATTGAACAATTCTAGCATTAGTAAAATTAGGGAATGCTTGCCAAAAGCTTGCAATCATTCCAGCTATAATTGGCCCAGAAAATGAAGTACCACTATTTGAAGCTATGTTACCAGATGGCATTGCAACTACCGAAAACTGACCTTGAGCCATAACGTCGGGCTTAACTCTTCCATCATAGGAAGGACCTATCGAACTAAAACTAGCATAGTTTCTAGTTGCATTAACGGCTCCAACGGTTAACGCAAATGTAGCATCTGCAGGCGCTCCAATATTGACATTGCTAGTGTCTCCAGAATTTCCTGCAGAAACTACCACTATCATTCCCCTAGAAAAAGCAATATTTGCTCCCCGAGAACTAAAAGCAGTATTCCCATCCATATTACTATATGAATAATTATGATTCGGATTATTAAAATGAAAATATCCTAATGAAGAATTAATAATATCGGCACCTAATTTATCCGCCATTTCTGCCGCTTCGACCCAAAGTGATTCTTCTAATGGAGTTTCCGAAGTGGTGTCTTCAGTTACAAATAAATAATACGAAGCATCAGGTGCAGTACCAATCAACTGGTTTTCAACATATCCGCCCATTGTAGAAAGTACTTGAGTTCCGTGTGAATTCATAGCGTAATAATCTGTACTTCTGTCTACAAAATTATAACCACCTAATATTTGATTATTAGTTCTTAACCTTTGAAAAGGAGAAGCACTATCTACCCCTGGAAAACCAGCATCCAAAACAGCGATCACCTTTTCGGCTCCAGTGTAGTTTTGCTGGTGTAAATAATTCCCATTCAACATTTGAATTTGATTTGCAGAAGTTCCATAATTGTAGGTCACTTGCGTTTCTAATTCTTTATTTAAAGCTGAATGATTTGAAGAACTGGATATTTTTCCATTTCTATTTAAAGTAGTATTTGCGAAAGAAATATGATCAACAAATAGAAGTGATCTTGCCGATTGAATAACCGCTTGTGTTCCACGTACATGCAAGCAATTCATCCATTTAGAACTTGCTTTCAAAGTGATTCCGGCTATGGTACTAATTTGATCAATGTAGGGTTGGTGAATTGGAACGTCTTTAAGATCTAATGGAATATTTTGAATTGCTCTTCGATTTAAGGCTCTTTGTGATAACATCTGAAGCGGATTAGCTAAATAATACTGACTGTTGGGTTTGTCTTTAAAATAAATCCAGGCTTCTTCTTGCGAATAGCCAAAGGTGCATATTAATAAGACAATCATCAATACTAATTTTCTCATTTGCTAAAATAATATATTACAAACTTAAGAAATAACTCCCGAACCAACTAATTCATCATTACTGTACCAAGCCACAAATTGACCCTCAGTTATTGCAGATTGTGGAGTAGCAAACGATACATACAATCCTTTTTCAAATTGATATAAGGTTGCTTTTTGCAATCCTTGACGGTATCTAATTCGAGCCATAACTTCTAACTTTTCCCCTTTTTTTATTGCTAAGTCTTCTCTGATCCAATGAATTTCAGAATTTTGGACAAACAAAGCCTTCTTAAACAAACCCGGATGTTCACTTCCTAAACCTGTATAAATGGTGTTAGTTTCAACATTGGTAGCTATAATAAATAATGGTTCTTTCGTTCCTCCAACATTCAATCCTTTTCGTTGACCAATAGTAAAAAAATGAGCTCCTTGATGTTTTCCTACTACTTTTCCCATATTGGGTTGATATGATAAAGTTCGAGATTCAAATTCTAATTGGTCTTCTTCCGATTTAAATTCCGTTGGTATTTGGCAATAAATTGGGTCTTGTGCATCAATTTGAACGATTATACCTTCCTTCTTTTCTAATTTTTGCTGTAAAAACTCTGGCAATCTAACTTTTCCAATGAAACACAATCCTTGAGAATCTTTTTTATCTGCGGTGATCAAATTCATTTGCGAAGCAATTTCACGTACTTCAGGCTTTGTTAATTCGCCAATTGGAAATAATGACTTTGCCAACTGTTCTTGTGATAACTGACATAAAAAATAAGATTGGTCTTTATTAGTATCAACGCCTGAAAGTAATTGGTATACTTTCTTTCCATTTTTATCGATTTCCCCTTTTCTACAATAATGTCCGGTAGCTACATAATCAGCCCCTAAACTTATTGCGATTTTCATGAAGACATCAAATTTAATTTCACGATTACATAGTACATCAGGATTCGGAGTCCTTCCTTTTTCATATTCGTTGAACATATAATCAACGATTTTTTCTTTGTATTGCTGGCTTAAATCTACCGTTTGGAATGGAATCCCCAATTTTTCAGCTACCAATAAAGCATCGTTACTGTCTTCTAACCATGGACATTCGTTAGAAATAGTCACGGAGTCATCATGCCAATTTTTCATAAAAAGCCCTATGACTTCGTAGCCTTGCTGCTGTAATAAATAAGCTGCAACACTAGAATCAACCCCTCCAGAAAGACCAACTACAACTCGTTTCATCATATAAAATGAATTTGCAAATATTTGCTTTATTTTTTTTTAATCTTAGCTTTTATTCTATTCTGCTGATCAAAATTATCTTCACTGACTAATTTTCCGTTTTCAAAAAATTGCCAAACCCCCACTTTTTTTCCTTTACTAAATTTGCCTTTAGCAACAATTAAGCCATCTGGAGCTTTATAAGTGGTGGTTCCGTTTAATTCGCCATTTACATAAAATGATTCTTCCAAAGCTACACCATTCTCTACATATTTTATATAAGAACCTTCTAATACACCATTTTTATAATTTGAAATTTCAGCAACTTTTCCAGATTTAAAATTTATAGTTTTTGTTCCGTCTAACTTTCCCCCTATATAGTTTTCAGAAGTCATAATTACAGTAGAACCCTTGTGATAATAGAGCCACAAACCTTCATACAACTTATTCAAAACTTTTCCTTCACTTATCTTATTTTTATTGGCATCATAAAAGATAGTGTAAGCTGAATTGTCTTTTGAGTTGAATTCTCTCGTAGCAATTAAATTAGAGGCTTTTGTATTGTCAAAGAATTTAAATAATCCTACTTCTTTATCATGATCAAAAGTACCTTCATATCTTGGGCGTTTGGTGTCTTCAAAAACCCCTTTCCATAAACCATTTTTTTTACCACTTGCATCTAATTTATTGATCTCACTTTGAGCAAAGCATGACATAGAATAAATTAGAAAAAATAATTTAATTATCTGATTCATATAGTTTTATTTTAATTTATTAAAACTAATTATTTCAATTTTTATTGTAAAATAAATTCCCTTATTAAAAAAAGCACTCTAGGAGTGCTTCAAAATTATTTCTTTTTTTGCTGTGCTTTTTGAGCTTCAGCTTGTTCCATAATTTGTTGCATTTTTGTTTGAAACTTACCCAGCTTCTTCGGCTCTTTTAGTTTGTTTTCCTGAATTTGAGCATGAATTTTATCATTATCAACAATATAATTTTTTATGACTAACATAATACCAATGGTAATTAAATTAGATATAAAGTTATACAAACTCAATCCTGCGCCATAGGTATTGAAGAAAATTAACATCATTAATGGCGAAACATATATCATAATTTTCATCAATTTAGCCATGTCTGGCATACCCTCTTGCGTTGGTGCAGCCATTTGTTGATCGCCAGAGGTCATTTTCATATAAAAGAAAATAGCGATAGCTGCCAATATAGGGAACAAACTAATATGACTTCCATACAAAGGAATGTGAAACGGTAATTTCATTATTTCATCGAATGAAGACAAATCATCGGCCCAAAGGAAACCCTTTTGTCTTAACTCAAATGCCGATGGAAAAAACTGAAATGAGGCATACATAAAAGGCAATTGAATCAAAGCGGGGATACAACCAGCCATTGGATTTACACCAGCTTTATTGTATAACTTCATCGTTTCCTGTTGTTTTTTCGCAGGCTCTTTTTTTAATTTTTCATTCAACTCATTAATTTCAGGACGAAGCACTTTCATTTTAGCTTGAGACAAAAATGATTTATAAGTTATCGGCGACATTGCAATTTTAATGATAATTGTAAAAATAATAATCGCAATACCATAAGCAATGTAAGAGCTCAAAAATCCAAATAAAGGAATGAAAATAAACTTATTAATCCATCCGAAAATTCCCCATCCTAATGGGATTATTTTTTCAATATTTTTATTATAATTATTTAGAGTTTTGTAATCTGCAGGTCCAAAATACCAACTCATTTTATAGTTTACTTCTCCATTTGAAAATGCTAAAGGCATTTTTGAATTGAATTGCTTAACAAAAATAGTATCTTTATTTTCGTCAATCACTAACTTATTTGACTTTAAAACTGCTTTCTCAAAAGGAGTTTCAGTCATCAAAATTGAAGCAAAGAAATGTTGTTTGTAAGCTATATATTTAACTTTATCTAACGTTTCTTCTTGGTTTTCGCCATCACTTACATTATTAAATTTCTCATCTCCATATTCATAATTTAATAAAGTATATCTATTTTCATAAGTAGCGCTTTTCTCGTTGCGATACGTTTTTAAGTCCCATTCTAAATCAAGTGGCTTCGAAGTGTTTAATACTTTGTTTAATCCTTGAGAACGCAAATTAAAACCAACCATATATTCATTGGGTTTCAACTCATATTGGTATTCTAAAAACTCATTAGCACCTGCTTTTAATCGCATGGTAAGAATTTGATTGGAACCAACTTTTGTTAATTTAGGCTCAAAAAATAAATCTTTAGTATTTAAAGTGTGATTGTCATTGGTAATCAATTGAATGTTTAATTGAGAATTATTGTCTTTAATTAACTCAACTAATTGTCCTGAACCTTTTTTGAATTTTTCAAAATTCTTTAAAACTGCCTCAACAATATAACCCCCTTTGTTAGAAATTTTAAGAAGTACATACTCATTTTCAAGCGTGGTAACTGTATCTTTTGCAGAAGTCAATGTTGCAGAGTAAGCAAAATTCCCTAAAGATTTTTTTAGTTTTTCAATTTGAGCTGAACTTGCAGAAGAAGTGTCTATTTGATTTAAATTTACATTTACTTGTGCCGCTTTCTTGCGATTTACCACCGCAGCTTGTTCCTTTTTGGCTTTTTCAGCTGCTAATTGCTCTTCTGAAGGTTGATTTTGATACATCATCCAAATCAAAATTCCAAAAATAAGTACAAAGCCAATAATTGAATTTAAATCTAATTTTTTTTCTTCCATTTTACTTTTATTAAGGTCGATTTTGTAATCGAAAATACTATTTTATTTTGATTTTACAGCAGCAGCAACAAAACTCACAAAAAGAGGATGAGGATTGTCAACTGTACTTTTGTATTCTGGATGGTATTGAACACCGATAAAAAAGGGATGGTTTTCAATCTCTACAATTTCTACCAAGCCGGTATCAGGATTAACTCCTGAAGCTTTTAAACCGGCACTTTCAAGTGCCTGTAAATAATCTCCATTAAATTCATAACGATGACGATGACGTTCTAAAATACTAGTTTGTCCGTATACTTTATGTGCTAAAGTATTTTCTTTAATGTCACATTTCCATGCTCCCAAACGCATTGTCCCTCCTTTATCGGTAATGGTTTTTTGTTCTTCCATTAAATCAATAACAGGATGGGTTGTGTGTTCGTTCATTTCAGTTGAATTGGCATCGTTATGACCTAAAATAGTTCTAGAATATTCAATAACTGCCATTTGCATTCCCAAACAAATTCCTAAAAACGGAATGTTGTTTTCTCTAGCAAATTTTACTGTTTCAACTTTACCTTCAATTCCGCGACCTCCAAAACCAGGTGCAACTAAAATTCCATCCAAGCCTTTCAATTTCTCTGTTGCATTATCTGAGTCTAAATATTCGGAGTGAATAGACACCACATTTACTTTAGTTTCATTGGCAGCACCAGCATGAATAAAGGCTTCTAATATCGATTTATAAGAATCTTGTAATTCAACATATTTTCCAACTAGACCAATATTTACAGTATGCTTAGGGTTTTTTAATCGGCTTAAAAAGGTATTCCAATTGACTAAATCTGGAGATGATTTTTGTGGTAAATCCAATTTTTTCAATGCTACTACATCTAGACCTTCTTGCTGCATCAAAATTGGCACTTCATAAATTGTTGAAGCATCTATAGATTGAATTACGGCCTCTCGTTTTACATTACAAAACAAAGCCAATTTATTTCTTAATTCTTCCGATAATTCGTGTTCGGTTCTACAAACTAAAATATCGGCTTTAATACCGCTTTCCATTAATGTTTTAACAGAATGCTGCGTCGGTTTTGTTTTTAATTCACCAGCAGCAGCTAAGAAAGGCACTAAGGTTAAATGAATTACAATTCCGTTGTTTTCTCCTAATTCCCATACTAATTGTCGAACGGATTCAATATAAGGCAACGATTCAATGTCCCCTACAGTTCCTCCAATTTCAGTAATTACAATATCAAAATCACCTGAATTACCAAGCAATTGCATTCTTTCTTTGATTTCATTGGTAATATGAGGAACCACTTGCACTGTTTTCCCTAAAAATTCTCCACGACGTTCTTTTTCAATAACAGAAAGGTAAACTCTACCTGTAGTAACATTATTAGATTGAGAAGTAGGAACATTTAAAAAACGTTCATAATGTCCTAAATCCAAATCGGTTTCTGCTCCGTCATCAGTAACGTAACATTCTCCATGTTCATAAGGGTTGAGGGTTCCTGGATCCACATTGATATAGGGATCAAATTTTTGAATTGTAGTGCGATATCCTCTTGCTTGCAATAATTTTGCTAATGAAGCGGCGATAATTCCTTTTCCTAATGAGGAAGTAACTCCGCCAGTAACAAAAATATATTTCGTTTGAGCCATTGTATTGTGTGTTGTTGTTGTATAAAAAACTTGGCAAAAGTACGAAAATAATTAGATTATATGGAAATTAAAATAGTTTGAATTAAAAAAAATATTGGGTTTAAAATCGAATGAAAAACGAAAAAAATCAATACTTCCTCCTAATATTTCGAATTAGATCTTCCAACCCATTTAATTTTAATTCATAAACTAATTGGAGTTGTTCCCCTAAAGTACCACTTGGAAAGCCTTTGTTTCTATACCAAACGATATAATATTCGGGAATATCAATTAAATAATAGCCTTCGTATTTGCCGAAAGGCATCTTAGTATGAGCCAAATCGATTAGCTTTTGTTGGTTTTTATCCAAAATTTATTTCCAATTAAAAGTAATCACCTTTTTGATATCGGAGTGCAAACTATAATAAACCGGACAGGTCATGGCGGTACGTTCTAAAATGGTTTTACTTTTAGTATCTGTAACAACGCTAAAATTAAACACAACATGAATTTCCGAAATTCTTCTTGGATCGGCAGCCATAACTTTGGTGATTTCCGCTGTTGAATTAGATAAATCGACATTCAAATCTTGCGCTTTTATTCCCATCACGGTAAACATGCAACTTCCTAATGCGTTAGCAACAGTATCAGTGGGAGAAAAAGCTTCTCCTTTTCCGTTATTATCAATTGGGGCGTCGGAAATAATTTCAGAACCTGATTGCAAATGAATTGAGGAAGTGCGTAAATTGCCTAAATAAGTTATTTTTGATGTCATTCTGAAGCTTGTTTTACAGTCAAATCCGGTTCATAGTTAAGAATGTAAATTCCCATATTACTATAGTTCTCTGGCGAATTTTTAATATAATTGAATCTGTTTTCTATTTGCTCGGTAATATAATTTTCTGAAACGGTTTTAAAATCCTCCTGTTGTGACAATCGCATCATAGTATCAAATGCTAAGTCAAATCCCCGGATAGCAAATTGGTTTGGAAAAATCTTATTAATTTTCTTATACTTATTTCTAAAAATATCTGCTTCAGCAGATAAGTTCTCTCGAACAATTGAGGGGTACATCATTTTTAATTTCACCAAACGATTCAAATCAATTTCATGAAAATCTAGAGTTGGATTCGGCTCTAGAATTACCATTTGCAGCTGGTAATCAGTCATTAAACTTGTCATTGCATTGGTAGCAGCCAAAATAAAACCTGTTTTTTGAGAATCTAAAATGATATAATTCATTTTGTTACGTACCAATAATTTCCGAAGGCTGTCTTTCAATACCAATCCGTTTGGATTTAAACCAACAATATTATTTTTATAATTATTAGCCTTCAAATAATCTTTTAAAGCTGCTTTTTTTGAATCAATTAGTGCAACAAGATTACCATTGTTTTTAGCTATATAATTAATCATTGCCGCCTTACAGTCATCATTTGAGGGCATCGATTGATAAACATTTAACGCTGATTTTCCTAACTCTTTAGACAATGGCGATAAAATTGGCACTGAATTACTTCCCAAAGATTGAGACAATTTATCAATATTTAATTGATAAAACGGACCTATAATAGCACTTGTTTTTTGAAATTTATTTTGCTGAATTAAATTTGGAATTGAAGAAGTATTTTTAGTCTCTTCTGAATCATAAATTTTTATATTGATTTTTAAACCAACAGTTTTAGCAGAATCTATAGCCATTAAAACTCCAGAATAAAAATCCAAAGTCATGTTTAAAAATTTATCTTTTTTCAGCTTTGAGGGAATAGATCTTATTGAGTCATTTTCAATTTTTGAAATATTAAACGGCAATAAAAAAACAAGTTCCTTAGTACTATTAGTTATTGATTTATTGAGTTTGACAAGTGGTTTACTATTCGAAAGTTTATTTGTAGCAGCGACACTTATATTCGATGAAGATTTATTTGGTATTACCAAATTTTGCCCCACTTTTAATCCTTCACTGAGAAGTTCTAAATTGGCATTTTGGATGTCTTCAACGGAAATAGAATATAATTTTGAAATACTATATAGCGTTTCCTTTACATTTACTAGATGGGTACCACTATTCGTTGAAATAACTGATTTTGATGTTGGAATAATTAAAATAGAGTCAAGTTGGATTCCATTTTGAGCATCTGGATTTAGATTATATATATCCGATGGTTTACAATTGTATTTTTGAGCAATTTGAGTAATCGTTTCTCCTTTAATCACCTTGTGCTTAGTAAAATTTTGAGCATTTACTGCAATTGAAATTAAGGCAAAAAAAACTAAAATTACTTTTTTATACATTGTCTTATTTTAAATTAATTATTATTCCCATTCTATTGTTGCTGGTGGCTTAGAACTAATATCATAAACTACCCGATTTACACCAGGAACTTTATTGATAATGTCATTAGAAACCTTCATCAAGAAATCATAAGGTAAGTGAACCCAATCGGCTGTCATTCCATCTGTAGATTCAACAGCTCGAAGCGCAACGACTTTTTCATAAGTACGCTCATCACCCATCACCCCTACACTATTTACGGGAAGTAAAATTGCGCCAGCCTGCCATACTTTATCGTACAATCCCCAAGATTTCAAACCGTCAATGAACACAGCATCAACTTCTTGCAATATACGAACTTTTTCTGGAGTAATGTCGCCCAATATTCGAATAGACAATCCAGGCCCTGGAAATGGATGACGTCCTAGTAAAGCTTTATCTATTCCTAATGTTGCTCCAACTCTACGAACTTCATCTTTAAATAGCATTCTAAGTGGTTCAACAATTTTTAATTTCATGTAATCCGGCAAACCACCTACGTTATGGTGTGATTTTATAGTTGCAGAAGGTCCTTTCACCGAAACAGATTCAATCACATCAGGATAAATGGTCCCTTGAGCCAACCATTTCACGTCTTCAATTTGGTTAGATTCATCATCAAAAACTTCGATAAATACTCTACCAATAGCTTTTCTTTTTAGTTCTGGATCTTCAATTCCAGCTAAGGCGTCTAAAAAGCGTTTTGAGGCATCAACGCCTTTAACGTTTAAACCCATACCCTTATACTGATCTAATACATTTTCAAATTCGTTTTTTCTTAACAAACCATTATTTACGAAAATACAATACAGGTTTTTCCCAATCGCTTGATGTAATAAAACTGCCGCAACAGTAGAATCTACTCCTCCTGAAAGACCCAAAACTACTTTGTCATTTTGCAATTTCGCTTTTAATTCTGATACCATTTCACCCACAAATGCATTTGGAGTAAAAGTTTGAGGTACATCAGCAATTTTCACTAAGAAATTCTCAAGCATTAATTTACCCTCAGTCGAATGAAATACTTCTGGGTGATATTGTATTGCATAAGTTGTTTCACCTTCAATTTTATAGGCTGCAAATTCAACATCATTAGTACTAGCTAACTTGATTCCATTATTTGGCAACGCTTTAATACTATCACTATGACTCATCCAAACTTGAGAATTCTCAGATACGCCCTCAAAGAAAAGCTCGTTTTCTCTAATATAAGACAAATTGGCTCTACCATATTCTCTTGTATTCGAAGAAGCTACTTCACCCCCACTAAAATGGGCTAAATATTGAGCTCCATAACATACTGCCAACATTGGTAACTTACCTCTGATTTCAGATAAGTCTGGATGTGGAGCATCCTCAGAACGAACTGAAAAAGGACTACCACCAAGAATTACGGCTTTGTAACTTGATAAATCACTGGGAATTTGATTGTATGGGAATATTTCGCAAAAGATATTTAACTCGCGAACTCGTCTAGCTATCAATTGAGTGTATTGCGATCCAAAATCTAAAATAAGTACATTGTGTTGCATGTGAAAAAGTATAGTTGTGTTGTAAATTATTGGTTTTCAATTAAATAAAAATACTATGTATTAAAATTAGCATTCTTTATTTCTTATCTATTTAAAAACGGTACAAATGTAAGTAAAAAAGAGATTATTATATTATTCAAATTGTAATATGATCAATTGATAGGTTAACAATGAACTACTATTAATGATTTTATTTGAATCAAGATTAGTTTATTTGTAAAATAAATTATAAACCAATTTTTACCTATATTTGACCATGAAATTGACGTAAAACTCACCTAATAAGATGTAATTTTATATTTATAAAGATGAAAAAAATAATACTAATAAGTGTTTTAGCAATTGGATTAATAGTCACAGGAATGATTTCTAAAAATGGAATTATTCCAAAAACTAATAGCAATAAAAATGAATCTTATTCTAACAAAAAAATAAATAAAGATAAATCTGATACAATAAATTTAAATGACAGTATTTCAATAATTGGTGTAGGTGACATGATGTTGGGCACTAATTTTCCTTCTGAAAGTTATTTACCTCCAGAAGATGGGAAAAACATCTTAACACCTGTAAAACAAATTATTGAAAATGCCGATATTTCTTTCGGTAATCTTGAAGGGGCCATTTTATCTGGATCAGGAACTGTAAAAACTTGTTCAAATCCCGCCGTATGTTACGCATTTAAAATGCCAAATCATTATGTGAATTATTTTAAGGATGCTGGTTTTGATATATTAAGCATCGCTAATAATCATGTAAGTGATTTTGGTGATAAAGGAAAGGAAAATACTGTAAAAATGCTTGAAAGTATGGAAATTAAGTATGCCGGATTATTAAATTACCCTTATACTACTTTTGAAAAAAATGGAATTAAATATGGATTTTGTGCATTTGCGCCAAATAACGGTACTGTAGATATTAATGATAGTGACAATGCGGCTAAAATAGTAAAGCAGTTAAATTCAACATGTGATATTGTGATTGTATCATTTCATGGCGGAGCAGAAGGTTCTTCGAAAAGTCATTTAACTCGATCTGATGAATTATTTTTAGGGGAAAATCGTGGAAATCCTTATCAATTTGCAAGAACTGTTATTGATGCAGGCGCGGATATTGTTTTCGGCCACGGACCACATGTTACCCGAGCAATCGATATATATAAGGGAAAATTTATCGCTTACAGTATGGGTAATTTTGCTACATATGGTAGGTTTAATCTGAAAGGAATATGTGGAATTGCTCCAATTATTAAACTTTTTGTAAATAAAAAAGGAGATTTTTTATCTGGGAATATTTATGCTACAAAACAAGTTGGTGAAGGTGGACCAATTATAGACGACGAAAAAACAGTTATAAAAGAAATTATTAATCTTACAAAATCTGATGTTCCAGAATCTCAAATAATGCTTGATGAAAACGGGGTAATTTCAAAAAAATAGAAAATTTTTAAGGAAAGTTATATTTTATAAATAGCTATTTCACAAGTAATAATATATACAATTACTTAATTTGTTTGTTTTTGAAAGTAAATTATAAATTAATTAAAATTGGAGAACAATTAATTCAATAATTTATTTGATGTTTTTATATTATTATTTAATTGATTTATAAATAAATTGTACTTCATAAATTCCTAAAACATCTAATTCATAAATACTATTTATAATATTATATCGTTATTTATAGTAAATTTCAAATCCCATAAAAAATTAATTAATTTAATAGTTACTTTAGAAAAAAATATTGAAATTTGTAATCTTACTAAACCTAAACAACAGACATGTTATTAAATTTTTTCCTCCAATCGTCAACAGTAGCTACTGACACCCTTTCAAATACTGCCACCAACGCAAATTCGACTCCAATTACAACTGATTCCGTTTCTTATTTGGATTTTTTACTGAAAGGTGGAGTAATGATAATTCCAATTATCATTTTACTTTTCTTTTGTATTTACATAATTGTAGAAAGGTATTTATCGATAAAAAAAGCTACTAAACAGGACGAAAACATGATTAACGATGTTCGGATCCAACTAAAATCCGGTAAAATTGACAATGCGATTATGATGTGCGGCCGAGGAAATACTGCCTCTGGAAACATAATCAAAAGTGGTATTTCAATTATTGGTCGTCCAATTAGCGAAATTGAATCGGTGATGGAAAAAACGGCCAATGTAGAAATTGCAGAAATGGAAAAAGGATTGGGTTATTTAGGTTTAATATCCGGGATTGCTCCTATTTTAGGTTTTATAGGAACCATTTCAGGGGTTATTAAGATTTTTCATACCATTTCAAACACTGGAAATTTAAATATCCAAACCATCTCTGGAGGTTTATATGAAAAAATGATTAGTAGTGGTGCTGGACTTGTTGTAGGTGTTGTTGCCTATTCTGCTTACCATTTGTTCAATATGATGATTGATCACTTTTCACTAAAAGTTCAAAAACAAACCTTAGATATTATTAATGTAATTCAACAACCGTAATATGGCAATTAAAAGAAACAAGCGATTTCATGCTGAAATCCCTACCTCTTCATTGAGTGATATTATGTTTTTTTTATTTTTGTTTTTTCTAATTATTTCAACATTAGCAAATCCAAACGTTATAAAGTTAACATTGCCCAAGGCAGCCTCAAACGAAAGTACCAATAAAGATCATATTAGTTTGTCAGTTACAGAAGATAAATTGTACTATATTGACAAGCAAGAAGTTGCGTTTGAAAATTTAGAACAAATGTTGCTGGAAAAAACTTCAGTTTCTGGCGATAAAACAGTAGTTCTTAGAGTTCCTGCAGATAATAAAGTACAAGATTTAGTTGATTTAATGCAAATTGGAGTTAAATTAAAACTGAATTTTGTGATAGCAACTTCAAAGTAATTTTTCATGTTTAGAACTTTATTATTGATTGCTATTGGAGGTGGGATTGGAAGTGTTTTTAGATATTTGACCACAATTATTGTTCAAAAATATTACTCCTCGATTTTTCCATTAGCGACTTTAGTAACCAATATTATAGGAAGTTTTTTAATTGGAATTGCAATTTCTTTATTAGAAAAAAACGATTTGGTTAATTCCAATGTCAAATGGTTTTTCATTACAGGATTTTGTGGAGGCTACACTACCTTTTCGGCTTTTGGACTTGAAAATGTTAATCTACTTCAAAATAACCAATCAGGCATCGCCTTTTTCTATATCGGATTAAGTATAATTGCTGGCTTATTTGCGGTTTGGCTAGGACTAACTATTGCAAAATAAATTTTAAGAACTTGTTAAATTGCTTCTATTTTGTGAAAAAAATGTAACTTCGCATCCTATGAAAAATTTTGACATCCAGAAGATAAAAATCCATTTATCAAAACCAAAAAAAATTGTTATTATCCCACATCGAAATCCTGATGGAGACGCTATGGGATCTACATTGGGTTTGTATCATTTTTTGTTAAAATTAAACCATGAAGTAGTTGTCATTTCCCCAAATGAATTTCCCGAATTTTTAGATTGGCTTCCTGCAGCTGATAAAGTACTGATTTATGAAAAACAAAAACCGGAAGCAACAAAAATTATCAATGAAGCTGAATTGATCTTTACCCTAGATTTCAACGCACTTTATCGAGTTGGAGAAATGGAAACGGCATTAAAAGAAGTTTCTTGCCCTTTCGTAATGATTGACCATCATCAAAAACCAGATGATTACGCTGAATTTACCTATTCAGATACTGATTTTGGTTCAACCTGTGAAATGGTATATAATTTTATTGAATTTTTAGATCAAACTTTATTTATAGATAAAACAATAGGAACTTGTTTGTATACTGGAATTTTAACTGACTCTGGCTCTTTCAGATATCCAAAAACAACAGGACAAACTCACAGAATAGTTGCCAAATTAATTGATTTAGGTATTGAGAATACCATAATTCCAAACTTACTTTTCGATAATAATTCATATAATAGACTACAATTGCTTGGAAGAGCATTGCAAAATATGAAAGTGTTAGAAAAATACCACACTTCCTACATTACCTTAACCCAATCCGAATTAGACGAATTTCATCATGTAAAAGGGGATACAGAAGGAATTGTTAACTATGGTTTGACAATAAAAGGAATAGTATTCGCCGCAATATTTATTGAAAATAAAGAAGAAAAAATTATTAAAATATCCTTCAGATCTCAGGGTAATTTTGATGTTAATCAATTCGCTAGAGATCACTTTAGCGGTGGTGGACACATTAATGCGGCTGGAGGGAAATCAGATTTGTCTTTGCAAGAAACTATCAATAAATTTGAAAAATTAATAACTCAAAATATCTATTTAAATGAAACTAATTAAAAATATAGTGCTCTTATTCATAACTACTATATTCGTTTTGAGTTGTAGTCAACAAAAAGCGAGAAGACCGATTTCTGAATCGTCGGGAACTTTTATGAGAGAATCAGCCGAAAGAAATAAAAAACTAATTGCTTCCGAAGAATCAAAGATTGATTCAATAATAAAAAGTAATCCAGATTCTAATTATATCTCTTCAAAAAAAGGATATTGGTATTTATATGAAAGTAAAAATGATCAAGATACCTTGAGGCCGAGAAAAGGCGATATTGCTTATTACAACTACGAAATTAAAGATTTGAGAGGTAATATTATCTATTCAGAATTAGAATTAAAGCCACAAGAATATCATGTGGATAAAGAACAAAAGATAATTATTGGATTAAGACATGGAATAAAATTAATGCACAAAAAGGAAAAAGTTACTTTCCTATTTCCATCTCATGTAGCCTTTGGATATCATGGAGATGAAAAAAGAATTGGAGCCAATCAACCCATTATTTGCACAGTTACATTAAATGATTTTAAACCTGAAGATAGAAAACCTACAGAACAAAAATAGAAACAGATGATAAAGAAAATCAGTTTAATTATAGTACTTATAGTAACTTTAATATCTTGTAAAGATAAACATAGTAATTTAAAAGAGGGATTATATGCAGAAATAGAAACTAATAAAGGTTCTATTCTTGTACAATTAGAATTTGAAAAAACTCCAATAACAGTAGCGAATTTTGTTACTCTTGCAGAAGGCACTAACCGTTTTGTAAGTGAAGAATTAAAGGGGAAACCATTTTATAATAATTTGAAATTTCATCGCGTAATTGCTGAATTCATGATTCAAGGAGGTGATCCTCTTGGAAACGGAAGTGGTGATACTGGATATAAATTTAAGGACGAGATTACCAACTTAGTATTTGATAAAGGAGGAATTTTAGCTATGGCAAACTCTGGTCCAGGAACCAATAGCAGTCAGTTTTTTATTACCCACGTTGAAACACCTTGGTTGAATGGATTGCATACTATTTTTGGACACGTGATTGAAAACGGTATGGAAACCGTTAATGCTATAGTACAAAATGATGATATTAAATCAATTACCATTATCCGTAAAGGGGAAGCGGCAAAAAAGTTTGATGCTGTTAAAGTATTTAATAATTACTTTTCGAAAGAAGAACAAAACCTTAAAAAGCAAGCCCTGATTGAGGAACAAAATAAAAAATTGTATTTGGAAAAATACAAACCGATAATCGAAGCTAAAATTGCCAATTTTAATAAATTAAGAACTGCTTGCATGACTACGAGAAGTGGTTTGCAATTTGCTATTAGTAAAAAAGGAAATGGCAAAAAGCCAACTTTAGGAACAGAAATTTTAATCAATTATGCCGGTTTTCTTGAAGATGGAACTTTATTTGATACCAGTTTAGAAAATGTTGCAAAAGAATTTGGAAAGTATGATAAACAAAGAGCTGATGCAAATCAATACCAACCAATTTCTTTTCAATCTGGTAAAAAAGACGGGTTGATTCCAGGTTTTATCGAAGGAATTGAAAATATGTCTTTTGGGGATAAAGCAGTATTATTCATTCCTTCAAAATTAGGTTATGGAGAAGCAGGTGCAGGAAATGTAATTCCTCCCAATGCCAATATCATTTTCGAGATTGAATTATTAGAAAAAAATCCAAATAAATAGGGAATAAACCTGAAATCCCAGCAAAAAGCAAAAAAGTAAGGATATTATAAAACAGAATAAAATGAAATTTAAAGTATTATTTTTATTGTTCTTTG
>CANHHG010000030.1 GCA_947460615.1 Bacteroidota bacterium | reverse complement strand
CGTTTGCTAAATTTGGTTCTGATTTGGATTCTGTTACCTTAAACGTAATTGAAAAAGGAAAAAGAAACGTTGAGATTTTGAAACAAGGATTAAATAGCCCTTACACTGTTGAAGATCAAGTAGCTATTATCTATGCAGGTTCAAAAAACTTATTGAGAAATGTACCAGTAAATAAAGTGAAAGAATTTGAAAAAGACTTTTTAGAATTCTTAAACAATAAACACAGAGATACTCTTGACGCTTTAAAAGCTGGAAAATTAGATGACAACATTACGTCTGTTATCGAAAATGTAGCAAAAGAAGTTTCAGCGAAATATAACTAAAAAACAATTTGAAAATTTGAAAATTTGGAAATGTAAAATGGCATTTTCAAATTTTCAAATTATCTAATTTTCAAATTTAATATGGCAAATTTAAAGGAAATCCGTAATAGAATTACTTCCGTTTCATCGACGATGCAGATCACTTCTGCGATGAAAATGGTTTCTGCAGCAAAGCTTAAAAAAGCACAAGATGCGATTACAGCAATGCGCCCTTATGCCGAAAAATTAACGGAATTATTACAAAATCTTTCAGCCAACCTTGATGGCGATGCAGGCGGAGAGTTTACTACTCAACGTGAAATTAAAAAAGTACTAATTGTGGCTATCACTTCCAATAGAGGTTTGTGTGGCGCATTTAATTCAAATGTAATCAAGGAAGTAAAAAGTAGAGCTTTATTTTACGAAGGAAAGCAAGTAGATGTTTTTGCAATTGGTAAAAAAGGAAATGACGCTTTGAGCAAAACGGCTACCATTATTGAAAATCAAAGTTCAATATTTGACGATTTATCATTTGAAAATGTTGCTGTAATTGCCGATGTTTTAACTCAAAAATTCATTACAGGCGAGTACGACAAAATAGAATTGGTTTACAACCAATTTAAAAATGCGGCTACTCAAATAGTTCAAACAGAGCAATTCTTGCCTTTAGAAGCATTGAAATCGGATAAAACAGCTTCAACAGGAGATTATATCTATGAGCCATCAAAAGAAGATATTGTTTTAACATTGATTCCTAAATCATTAAAAACACAATTATACAAAGGGATCAGAGATTCATTTGCCTCAGAGCACGGAGCGAGAATGACTGCAATGCACAAAGCAACAGATAACGCAACTGAATTGAGAGACCAATTGAAATTGACTTACAATAAAGCACGTCAAGCTGCAATTACCAACGAAATCTTAGAAATTGTGGGTGGAGCGGAAGCTTTAAAAGGATAAGATAAAAATTATTTTATATAAAGAGCCAACAATTTTGTTGGCTCTTTTTTTTAATTTTATATTTAAAAAAATTAATAATGGAAATACGACAATTAGAAACTGTTGCAGAAATGGTTGCTCAAATAGAAACGATTCATTTTTTGTACCCCAACATGACAGTTGAAACCTATGAATCTTACTTAAGTACTATGTTGCCTAACGGATACAAACAGGTAGCTATTTTTGAAAATAAGCAATGTATAGGGCTAACAGGATATTGGCACAACATCAAACTTTGGACAGGGCCGTATTTAGAAATTGACAATTTCATTGTACATCCAGATCATAGAAAAAAAGGGATTGGAAAAATTATTACCGATTTTATAGATACCAAAGCCAAAGAACTTTCCTGTACCTGTGTTGTTTTAGACGCATTCACAGGCAATTTCCCTGCCCATCGATTTTACTACAATCAAGGATATGAGCCACGCGGATTTCATTTCATCAAAACAATTGATGAAAACGGATTTTCATAATTAACTTAAATTAATTATCGGATTGGTACCACTCTGCAAATGAAGTTTCAGTTTCTTGCAGTTTTAATGAATGCAAAACGATTCCTTGTGGCAACCTACTTTTAATTCTATGTGCAAAATCAATAACCATATTTTCACTCGTAGGTTGATAATCGACAAGAATAACATGATGATCTCGGGATTGCAATTCCTTTGCTAATTCAACGTGAGGGGTATTTTTATTAAATACAGTAGCGTGATCAAATTGATCTACAATTTCTTCTTTTACAATTTTCTTTAAATCGGTGAAGTCGATAACCATTCCAAATTTTACATTTGAATTATCAGTTATAGGTTTTCCAATTACAGTTACAGACAATTTATAACTATGGCCATGGACGTTTTTGCACTTACCATCGTAGCCGTATAATGCGTGCCCGGTTTCAAAATTAAATTGTTTGGTAATTCTGATATTGCTCATTATTAAAGTATTTGAATGCAAATTTAGTAAATTGTAACCATTCTGCTTTCAAAAACAGATATTGCTTTATATAAAAGTAAAATAATGTATATTTGCGTAAGCAAGGGGGATTAGCTCATTTGGCTAGAGCGCTACGCTGGCAGCGTAGAGGCGATCGGTTCGAATCCGATATTCTCCACAATATAATGTTCTGTTTTTAGTTTTATTTTAAATAAATAAGATATAATAAATTGGATATACGCCATTACAACAGGATATCATTAGTCGTTGTATTGGGTTAATAAATTAATTAATAATTTTATAATCAGTAGTTTGCGTTTTTATATTTTAATAATGCAAATAGGTCAATATTAGTTTTGTATAGTTTTTATATCCTTACGATACTATAATTATTTATTTTCAATGATTATATTTGAATAAATTCATACGATAAAAAAATAATGAAAAACAGTTTATACTATTTTCTTTTTTTGATTTTAATATCCTTTTCAAATAGTGCTTTAGGGCAAACATTAACTAATGGAAATTTTGAAACAGGAGGAAATGGAGTAGGTTTTCTTATTAACGGTACTGGATACACGCAAATTAATCCAACTACGGGCTCAAGTACCTCTGGAAATTATGCAATTACAACCAATCCACAATTATTAAATTCTAATTTTATTTCTGGTGGAGACCACACATCAGGATCAGGAAGAATGCTAGTTGTAGATGGAAACACTACTGCGGGATCAAGATTATGGTCTAGTACCTCAACAGGAGGAGCATTAACCGGATTTACTGCCGGAAACGTATATACGTTTAGTTATTGGATAAAATCGGTTTCAAATGATGTAACCAATAATGCTACACAAGCAAATATTAATGTTTTTTTTGTGAATGCTTCCAATATAAATCCTGCAAGCACTAATAGTTATGCGCCGCTTCCAAGTCAAGGCTGGACACAAGTAAGTTATTCTTTTACGGCAACTAACAATAACGCTCTTATTGAATTGAGAAATAACAATTTGAGTGTATTAGGAAATGACTTTGCTATTGATGACATCACACTTACCCCAGGAGCACTTCCATTAACTCTAACTCAAACCTCAATAAATCCAACGTGTCCAACCTCAATTGACGGTTCTATAACTGGAGTTGGCGGGGGCGGGGCATTGCCGTATACTTTTTCATTAGCAACAACTACTTCTACTATTTCAAATTCTACAGGGATTTTTAATAATTTATCTGCTGGAACTTATACTATTTCAATTCAAGACGCTGCAGGGGCAACGGTACCTCCGATGATTGTGATATTGACCCCTCCAAATGATATAACGATTAGTGCACCAACCACAATTTGTGCCGGATCCTCAACTAATTTATCTGTAAGCGGAAGTCCAGATCCTTATTTATGGACCGCAAACCCTCCGGATCCTAGTTTAACCGCTGCTAATAATACAAGCACTACGCCCACAGTGAGCCCCGCTACCACCACCACTTATACAGTAACCTCGGGAATCCCAGCGAATCCGGTTAATTTAATCTTAAATGGTGATTTTACTTTGGGAAATGTTGGTTTTCAAACAGATTATATAAATTATAATGTTGGAACCGTTCCTGGTTCAGGAGTACAAGGCGCCTACGGAATTGTAACCAATCCAAGAAATTGGTTTAATCCATTTTCAAATTGTGGAGATCATACTACATCTAATGGGAATATGTTAGTTGCTGATGGTTCCACATCCGGTACAGCAAGAGTTTGGTATTCTCCAGCGCCAATTACAGTTATACCCGGTAAAAACTATACATTCAGTTATTTCTTAACTTCTGTAGTAACTGGTGGCCCAGCAAAATTAGAAGTATTAATTAATAACATTCCAATTGGACCTTTGGCAACAGCACCGTCTAGCCCATGTTTATGGAACGAGCATACTTATGTGTGGAATTCTGGCGCTAATACTAGTGCTATTATCTCAATAATTGACAGAGAAACGTTTGGTAATAATGATTTTGCAATTGATGATCTTTATTTTAGAGAAACCCCAACTTGTAATTATCAAAAGTCAGTAACTATTACTGTTAATCCAAATGCTACCCCTACCATAAGCAGTATCACACACCCAACCTGTTCAACAACTGGAAGCGTCGTTTTGACTGGATTGCCTTCGGGAAATTGGACTATAAATCCAGGAGGAATTACAGGGAATACCTCTTCTATAACAATATCGAATTTAGTCTCAGGGACTTATAATTACACTGTTACCAATGCTAATAATTGTACTTCATCGCCAGTAAGAGTTGACATTAATCCAATTCCAAGTAATGTTACTCCAACATTTAATACTATTTCACCAGTTTGTGTCGGTACCACTATTTCACTTCCTTTAGTTTCTACTAATGGCGTTAACGGGACATGGTCACCGGCATTTAATCCAAATGCAACTACAACCTATATCTTTACCCCAAATCCAGGAGAATGCGCAACTACAGCATCAATACAAGTAGTTGTTTCGCAGATTCCTTCAGTTACTGCAACACCTAACAGCGAAACAATTTGTTCATTACAATCAACAGGGATTACATTAACAAGTTCAATTTCAACAACAACATTCAGTTGGACCACAACAGCCATTGATGTTTCAGGTGATTCTTCAGGAACAGGGAATGTGATATCACAAGTTTTAACCGCTACGGGAACATTGGTTGGTAACGTTCAATATACTATTACACCAACCAATATTGGTTGTTCTGGAGCGCCAATAAGCGTTACCGTTTTGGTAACTCCTAAACCAACATTAACCGCAACTGCGGCTTCCAACTCCATTTGTTCTGGAAGCGCTACCGCAATTAATTTAGTTGGTTCAATACCGAATACTAATTTTAGTTGGAATTTAATTCAAAATAATGTTACAGGAGGCTCAATAGGAACCGGAAATGTAATTGCCCAAACATTAAATACTGTCACCAACTCTTCAGGAGAAGCAGTTTATGCAATTACCCCTTTGGTAAATGGTTGTAGCGGAATTACCACTACAATTTCTATAATTGTGAATCCAATACCGGTTGCCGTAATCAATCCTGCAGGAGGACAAATACTTTGTTCAGGACAAACAACTGCAATATCTTTTTCGAGCCCAGTAATAAATACTGTTTTTAATTGGACAGTAAATCAAACTAATTTAAATGGTGCTTCATCCGGTTCTGGAACAACCATTGCGCAAGCACTATCGGTAATTCTACCTGCAGTTGGATCCGCAACTTATGAAGTTACCCCAACCTCAAATGGATGTTTTGGAACACCTGTTCAAGTTTCGGTTAATGTTAAACCAATACCTGATTTTTCAGCAGTTCCTACTCAAGGACCTATTTGTTCCGGGGATACCACTTCAATGGTATTATCACCAAGTCTTGCAGGCACGGTGTTAACATGGACAGTTGTTCAAAATGGGGTAAGAGGTGCTTTAGGTGATTCGGGAACGTCGATAATACAAGTATTGGAAACTACCGGAAACGATATTGGAAATGCAATTTATACCATTACTCCTGAATTAAATGGCTGCGTTGGAAACCCCACTTCTGTTACTGTAATTGTAAATCCATTGCCTCGACCTTCACTTACCGGAGGTAATATTTGTGTGGATGCGCTTGGAGCATCGTTCCTTAATTATACTCTAGATAGCGGGATTAATAATACAGACTATACCTTTCAGTGGTATTTAAATGGGGTATTACAAACAGGTTCTAACAATACTTTTGTGGCTACTGCGGCTGGAAATTATTCTGTAATAGCAACCAATGCATTAACTGGCTGTGTTTCTTCAAGTGTTTTCGCAACAGTTACTTCATCACTTCCTGCAACAAGTGTTTCTGCCATGAGTACGCTAGCTTTCGATCAAAATGCAACAATAACAGTAACTGCTTTAAATCCGAATCCAAATTATCAATATGCACTAGATTATGGAGCATTACAATTTTCTAATGTTTTTTCTAATGTAAATCCAGGAAGCCATATTGTAACTGTAACGGATACTAATGGATGTACTAATCTGAGCACCAACGTATTTATTATTGGTTATCCAACTTATTTTACTCCAAATAATGATGGATTCAATGATTATTGGAATGTTATTGGATTAGAAAATCAACCCACGGCTACTATTTTTATTTACGACCGTTATGGTAAATTACTGAAACAAATTAGTTCTAAGAGTTTGGGTTGGGACGGAACCTATTTAGGGGCGCTTTTACCTACTTCAGATTACTGGTTTACAGTTGAGTACATCGAACCACTAACCACAGATCTTAAAGTTTTTAAATCCCATTTTTCACTAAAAAGGTAATCAAAAACTTTTAAAAATAGGCTCTAAGCTGAACATTTCCTGTATGGATTGCATTACTATTTTCACTTTTTCTACCTTGATAATTTAGATTAATATCTAAATAATTGGTGATGTTTTTTTGAATTAATAGCCGCCAAGTACTATTAGAACCTGGTTGCAATCCCTCCAACATTTCATAAGCCACAGGGGTTAAACTACTTCCAACAAAACGATTTTTATAAATAGAAAACTCTCCATTTAGAGTTAATTTATTTTCTGAAGAATAGATAAACGAAGTGCCAAACCGGCTTTGAGTCAATTCTTCAAAGGAACTAATTTTGTTAGCCTTACTTTGGTATTCGTAAAACAGATCCCAACTCGCATTTCTTGAAAACAAATAGGAGATTTTAGGAGCTAGCTGGTACCCTTTTAACAAATAGTTTCTGGCCAAATAATTCTGCGAGAGCATCTCAGAATTTATAGTTTTAGAGCTAAAACTTAAAAGCCAATTTTTTTCATATAAATGCAAGTATTGCAATTGATGCGATTGGTTTGAATTTTCTTGCGTTCCAACCGAAAGTAAACTATTAATTCTACCCATCAGAAAAGTATAGGTCATTGAATGCTTTTGTTTCCCTCGATTAAAAAACAAACTGTTTCTAAAACTTGAATTTAAACCTAATAAATTAGTGTCGTTTGAGCTAAAAGGGTTAAAATCAAATTCCTCTCCAATTCGTTTTATTTTACGTTCCACAAGAAAAGAAGTTTGGTTGTAGAAATTGGACAAAAACCGTTTAAACCCTTTTTCATTTTGCCAATGGCTCATATTAATTGTAACCGCTTGTGAGAATTTATTCTGGTGTGTTTTCAGGTAAACTTGATTAGGGAGAAAGAGCCTAATATAGTTTGCTTGGTCAATAAATGCGGCTACTTGAAATTCTTCCAAGTCCTGAATTCCGTTTTGATTATAATCATTCCACGAATAAATTCCACGACCCGGTTCAACTTCAAGATAAGTAAACTCTTGTTGAGCAATGGCACCCGAATTAGTTTCATAAGCTGTTGCAACCTGAATTAACTGATTAAAGTAACGATCATTGTATAGCAACCTTGAATTTAGTGAAGGTTCAGCTGCTCTATTTAAATCTGTAAATTTCAAATTCCTGTAATTTACAAAAACGGACAAATCCCGAGTATCTGTGTTTATTAGTTTTGATTTTAAATAATAGGACTGGGAATTATTAACCCTTTTTATCATTCCGCTTTGTAAACTATCATTGGATCTATACAAGCAACCTAATTCTACAAAAACCTTTGTGCTATCTCCACGACCTATAAAACCTCCAAATTCTCTATATTTTTGACTCAGCGAGGAAAACAAATTACTTCCTTTTATTTTTTCTTGATTGTCCTCTAAACGTAATGAAGCTCCAGCCCAATTTTTCTTTATATGATATTTAACTTGGGTTTGATTTCTTATAAAAACCGAATTTGAATAATCACTTTCACTATTCAAAAAACTACTTTTATTTTGAATAGTCCATTTTTTTAAATTGAAATTTGCATTTAACACCTGACGATTTCCTGAAAAGTGGTCTTTGAATCCTAAATTTTCAAATTGATAGGTAATTTCTCCTTTTTCAGGAAGCTTTAAATGCAATCCTGAAACAAGATAACTTTGCGTCCCCATAGGATTATTTATATTCCAATCTCTATCAAATTCAATGGTAAATAATCTTTCAATTGTTTTAAATTGCTTTTGAATTAATTGATAGTTGGTAAAAAAACTCACTTTCCATTTTTTAGAAATTACCCTTTGATTAAAATTTATTTTTGCAGCAATACCATGATTATCAGCATCATCAATAGAAGAAAACAAATTGTTATCGTTATTGCTTATCCCAATTTCGAAATCAACAGTGGTTTTTTCTGAAGGATTGTATTTACCTAAAACGGTCGCAATTTGTGTTTCGGTTGGCGCAATTAATCGGACTATTGGTTCATAATTTCCTTGCAGAACTCCATTTACAGGCGCAACATAACTATAAATTTTCCCAATCGCCGCTGAACTTGTCAAAACATAATTTCCTAAATTATTTCCAACAAATAAAAATTTCACATTGTACAATTCATCAGTTGAAACGTTTGAATATACATAAACTGAAATTCCGTTAATGATTACTTTCTTGTAGAGAATTTTGTTTTCTGAATAGGTGTCTAAATAAGCAGAAGGCGCGGACATTAATTCTGAATTGTCACCCGCATTTACTAACGTTTGAACTTGTTCTGTAGACAAATTTTGTTGTAAAGGCTGATTTTTCATGTCATTTTCTGAATATAAATAACCGCCAATATTCCATTTTTCGTGCTCTTGAGAAGCACCTGCATAGGTAATAAAACGGGTATAATTTCTATCAGAGTATTGGTATTCTATTGCGATTCGCATTTCTGAGGTGATTGGAAAAATGGAGGTAAATTTTATTTCACCAGAATTGTAATCAATAACATAATCGTTATTTTCTCCTCTTGTTAATAGAATTCCATTTACATAAACTCGCTCAGAACCTGAAATAACCAACACGTACAATTCCCCATTTGCTCCACGTAATTTATACGGCCCTTGATTTCCTTCTTGCCCCACAAAAGAGCTTTTCGCATATTTTCCTCTTACTAATGCCGCCGAAGCAAATACAGTAGTTTTCGAATTGGTGTTGCCAAATTCAAATCGAGAAGAAAGCCCTTGGACCTTTTTATTGAAATTTAAAAACTTTGAAGTTCTGTTTTCTATAAATAAATCCCCGGCTCTAACATTCCATTTATTAGAACTTAATTCTATAAATATTTGATCAAATTCATCCAGTTTTTGAGAATACCCTCCTTCTTGTAACGGGATATTGTTGTCTTGAATAGACGCTCTTAAAGTAACTTTATCCGAGATTTTTCCAGAAATCTGAAGGTCTAAAGCTGAGTTTACCACTGAATTTTGGTTGTTTCCTATGGTAATTCCTCTAGTTAAACTTCCAGAAGTTGTTAATCCGTCAAAAGGGACATATTTTTTTGTAGCGGCAAAATTTACTTGATATAAATCACCTAAAGTAGCAGCGTTACTAACTACTCGACTTCTATCGTAAATACGATATTCTTTAGTTAAGAAATCTGGAAATTTTAAAAAACGTACCGTTAAAGTATCATTTGCATATGGAAAATCGGGAGTAAATGATAGAATACTTTTTTGAAAATCGATTTTATAAAAGGATGTGTCAATTTGTTTTCCTTTATTATTTTCTAATTTAAAAAAACTAGAATTTATGCTAACACTATCTAGCAGTACGCCATTTTTTGTAGCTACTACTTTTTTGGTTTTAAAATACGTAGAAAACTCCTGAGCTCTGAGACCCGAGAATGAAATTAATAATAGTAAGTAGAGTAACTTTCTCAACATAACAAGGATAACGCACAGACATCAAAAGTAGTGTGTTTTGATTGAAAAAGCCAAGAATTGAATTTTAATAGATAAAAAGGGGACTATTAATTTTCTTCTTTGGTAATAATTTGCATGGTTTCACGACTCACTTGTTTCAATAAAACCACCTTGTTTTTTTCAACGATTTGCGACGCTTTTTCATCAAAATGACGAATGGTATATAAAGATACATTTTCGTTATAGGAAATTTTGAATTTCTTTGACAAGATTGATTTTAGAGCAGTAAAATTCCCGAATTTATCATCAATGCAAACCGAAAAACTTATCGCCGAATTTTGAATCAAACTTACTTTCATTTTATATTGATGTAACAGTGCAAATATTTCACTTATATTTTCCTCCATAATAAATGAAAAATCTATTGAGGAAAGGGAAAGTAAAAGTTGATTTTTCTTTAAAATAAAACAGGGCAAATGCGGTTCTAAATCAGCTCCTTTAGAAACACTTGTTCCTGGTAAAGTTGGATTAATAAACGATTTTACAAATAATGGGATTTCCTTTTTTTGTAATGGTTGTAGTGTTTTTGGGTGAATTACTGTAGCACCATAAAATGCCAATTCTATTGCTTCGCGATAGGAAATCTGATTTAACAACCTCGCGTTTTCAAAATATCTTGGATCGGCATTCATAACTCCAGGCACGTCTTTCCAAATCGTAACGCTTTCAGCATTTAAACAATAGGCAAAAATTGCGGCGGTATAATCGGAACCCTCTCGCCCTAAAGTGGTTGTGAAATTATTTTCATCCGAACCCAAAAACCCTTGAGTTACGGTAAGAATTTTTTTCTTAACATTCTTAGAAATTAATTTTTGAGTGGTTTCCCAATCTACATTGGCATCTCGATAATTAGTATCAGTTTTTATTAAATTTCTAACATCATTCCACTGGGTTTTTATACCCATGTGTCCCATATAATTACTAATAATTGTAGTTGAAATTAATTCACCAAAACTCACTATTTGGTCGTAAACAAAATTATAGTTTGGAGATTTATTCTGACTTATAAAATGATCTAATTCTACAAATAGGGTATTCACCTCTTTAAAAACCAGATTTTTATCATCTTCAAATAAATCTAATAGAATTTGGTTATGGTATTTTTTTACTTCTTGAATCGATGATTGTAACTCAGGAGATTTATCAAAATAGTTTTTAATAACAATTTCAAGTGCATTAGTCGTTTTTCCCATTGCAGAAATCACTAACAAAACATCTTCAAAACCAACAGTTTGCAATACATTGTATACGTTTCTAATTCCTTCAGCATCTTTTACCGAAGCCCCTCCAAATTTAAATATTCTCATTTCTTAAGATAATTATATTTTGTTTTTCTCTAAAAAAGTATTTATCCCTTTTTCATCCATTTGCGCTACAAGCCAATCTTTATAAATTTTAGCCCCTGATTTTTCATAAAAATCAATTGCCGGAGTATTCCAATCCAATACATTCCATTCTATTCTTCGAACCCCATCATATTTACCTTGAGCAATTACTTCGGAATATAATTTGAAACCCAATCCAGCACCTCTTTTTTCTTCTTTTACAATTAAATCTTCAAGATGAATTGTTTTGCCTTTCCATGTTGAATATCTGTAATAGTACAATGCCATTCCTACAATTTCATCATTTTCCTCAGCAATAAAAGTGTGAAATAATGGTTTTACACCAAATCCATCTCGCTCTAAATCATTAACAGTTACCACCACTGCTTGGGGTTCTTTCTCAAACGTTGCCAGTTCTTTGATTAAACCTAAAACGGCAGGCATATCTTCTATTCTTCCTTTTCTAATCTTCATTGAACGATCTAATTATATAGAATTCTTAATTTGAAACTTGTAAAAAAACAGATTTATGATTAATAAAGTAATTTATTCCGCAAATATACAAATCTGACAAACTATCCAATATAATTAGACGCAATATCTCAAAAATAACGATATTTGTGAAAAATTAACTACAACGTTATAGTAATGGAACAACGCAATAGAACACTGGGGGAATTTATCATTGAAAACCAAAAGTCATTTCAATATTCATCAGGGGAATTATCAAGAATTATTAATTCTATTCGACTAGCTGCTAAAGTGGTTAATTACAAAGTAAATAAAGCGGGCTTAGTTGATATTGTTGGGGCTGTAGGCGAACAAAATATTCAAGGAGAAGACCAACAAAAATTAGATGTGTATGCTAATGAAATATTTATTCAAACACTTATTAATCGAGAAATTGTTTGTGGTATTGCTTCCGAAGAAAATGACGAATTCATCACAGTTGCAGGGAATGACAATTGCCATAATAATAAATATGTAGTGTTAATGGATCCACTTGATGGGTCTTCTAATATTGAGGTTAACGTATCTTTAGGAACTATATTTTCGGTTTATAGAAGAATTTCTCCCATAGGTACACCAGTTACAATGGAGGATTTTTTACAACCTGGAATTAATCAAGTTGCTGCGGGCTATGTAATTTACGGCACTTCAACTATGTTAGTATATACTACTGGTGATGGAGTAAATGGATTCACATTAAACCCGGCTATAGGGACTTTTTATCTTTCACATCCAAACATGAAGTTTGCAGAAAACGGGAATATCTATTCTATTAATGAAGGGAACTACATTCATTTTCCTCAAGGAGTTAAAGATTACATTAAATATTGTCAATCTGAAGAGGAAGATAGGCCTTACACCTCAAGATATATAGGAAGTTTGGTTTCCGATTTTCATAGAAATATGATAAAAGGGGGGATTTATATTTATCCTACCAGTTCAAAATCCCCAAATGGAAAACTAAGATTGTTGTACGAGTGCAATCCGATGGCTTTTATTGCAGAACAAGCCGGAGGGAAAGCCTCAAACGGATTTAATAGAATTATGGAAATTGTCCCTAATCAACTTCATGAAAGAGCGCCTTTCTTTTGTGGAAGTAGCAACATGGTAAATAAAGCAGAAGAATTTATGCGACTTGCAAAATAGAATTAGTATTATTTTAAAACTAACCCTTTTTTTGCTAACCATAACCTATTTCCATTCCTTTTATTTTCAAAAAAATTCGTAAGTTTGACATTCATTAAATCGCTAACACATAGCCTATGTCGGATTTTTGGGTTTACTTCGAGGTTGGAATGCGTCATGTATTAAACATTTTTTCTTACGATCATGTTTTGTTTTTGATTGCATTAAGCGTTCCCTACGAATTTAAAGATTGGAAAAAAATATTGCTTTTGGTCTCCCTTTTTACGGTTGGTCACACCATTACACTTCTGCTTTCGGTTTATGGAATTATTGTAGTAAAAGTTAATTTGATTGAATTTTTAATTCCCATAACCATATTAATAACGGCGCTTTTTCACCTTTTCACCATTGGAAAATCGGCTAAAAATGAAAGCATTAACGCTATTGCGTTTATAACTTTGTTTTTTGGAATTATTCATGGTTTAGGATATGCAACCTATTTTAAATCTTTAATTGTTGGAACTTCTGATTCCAAATTACTTCCTCTTTTAGAATTTGCCACAGGAATTGAAGGGGCTCAAATAATAGTTGTATTAATTACGTTAATTGCGGCGTATTGCGTACAAACACTTTTCCGATTTTCTAAAAGAGATTGGACCCTAGTAATGTCATCATTTGTTATTGGGGTAATACTACCAATGATAATAGAAAGTAAAATTTGGATTAGATAAAATGGAAAAAAAGAAATTAAATAAATACGATAAAGCCTACCTAAGAATTGCAGCTGAATGGGGTCAACTATCCTATTGCAAACGTCGTCAAGTGGGAGCAATTATAGTTCGCGATAAAATGATCATTTCTGATGGGTACAACGGAACGCCATCAGGATTTGAAAATTGTTGCGAAGACGACGAAGGGCTAACCCAATGGTTTGTTCTTCATGCTGAAGCAAATGCAATCTTGAAAGTGGCTAGATCTACACAAACATGTGACGGAGCAACCCTATACGTAACACTTTCCCCTTGTAAAGAATGTAGTAAACTAATTCACCAATCTGGAATTAAAAGGGTAGTTTATCAAACTGGTTATCGCGATGATTCAGGACTTCAATTTTTGGTAAAAGCAGGTATTGAGGTTGAACAAATTTCGGATTTAGATTAATAAATGAAAATTAACCCCAACTATTTTCCTATTTTATTTTTTGGAACCTTAGCACTAGGAATAGTACTTGGGGCCAAACTTAATTTTCCTCTACAGGGGAATTTATCGGCCTCTGACAACCATAGAAATAAACTAAATAAATTAATTGATTTTATTGATAATGAATATGTCGACAAAGTAAATACCGACTCCATAGTGGATTTAGCCGCCTCGAACATTCTTGATAAATTAGACCCGCATTCTGTTTATGTGCCTAAAAGCGAACAGACGCAACTTGCCGAAACCATGAGGGGTGACTTTGTGGGAATTGGAGTTAATTTTTACATGTTAAACGACACCATAGCAGTTGTAAATTCAGTGGTTGGAGGCCCTTCTGAAAAAGCCGGAATAAAATCGGGGGATAGAATATTATACGCAAATAAAGAAAAATTATTTGGCAGACAACTTACTTCAGAAGACTTATTTTCAAGATTAAAAGGGGAAAAAGGCACTGATGTTTCACTTACAATTTACAGAAAAAGTGAAAATAAAAAACTTCAAATCCAATTACAACGCGATATTGTTGCAATAGAAAGTGTAGCCGCGGCAGTAATGATAAATCCTACTTTTGGTTATATTAAAATTAATCGATTTGCAGAAACTACACACGACGAATTTAAAAAAGGATTAATCCAATTAAAAAAACAAGGAGCAAAATCTTTAGTAATTGATGTTCGAGACAATGGCGGCGGTTACATGGAAATTGCTGCTAAAATTGCCGATGAATTATTAAGAGACAAACAATTAATTGTTTTTACAAAAAATAAAAAAGGCAAAATTGATAAGACTCTTGCCACTGAAGAGGGACAATTTGAAACTGGAAAAGTGTTTGTATTAATAAATGAAAATTCTGCTTCTGCAAGTGAAATTTTAGCAGGCGCAATTCAAGATAACGATAGAGGAACAGTAATTGGTCGGCGTTCATTTGGTAAAGGATTGGTTCAAAGAGAAATGAATTTTCAGGATGGATCTGCGGTTCGACTTACCATTGCGAGGTATTACACTCCAACCGGTCGCTCCATTCAAAAACCCTATAAAAAAGGAATTGAGGATTATAATCGTGATTTTGATAAAAGACTACTCGGTGGAGAGTTGTTTAAAAAAGACAGTATTAAAGTAGATTCGAAACTTAAATATAAAACACCAAAAGGCAAAATTGTTTATGGTGGAGGCGGAATTGTGCCCGATGTTTTTGTGCCATTAGAAGTAGAAAATGGAGATGAAGGGGTAGTTTATTTAATGCAATCTGGAGCAGTTGGATACTATGTTTTTGAAGAAATAGACAAAAATAGAAAGCAATTTGGGGGATTGAAAATGAATCAGGTGATTTCAAAAATCGAGAACTCGGACTTTTATTATGATAATTTCAAAAAATATTTGTTGAAAAACGGCTTGGAACTAAAATTAGAAAAAGACAAAAAGTGGGTAAAAAGATATTTAACAGCAGAATTTGTGAGACAATTGTTTGGCGAGAGATATTATTACTCGCTAATAGTTAAGGAAGACGCGATGATAAAAAAAGTTCTAACTTTAAAATAAGAAATTCAATTTATTTTTGAATTTTATCGTGACTTTGAGATTGAATGCCATTATTCCACAGTGTTAAAATATCAGTTGCAACCGCAGCTCCACTTCCCGCAGCTATAGAAAGCTGGCTTCTCCAGCCCGCCAGCGTTCCTGCCACATAGATTCCTTCAGCGACAAGATGATCGGTATTTTTAAGTTGAATTCGTTTTTTATCAGTAATTGATTTTTTATGTGTTTCCACCATTCCCATCAAGCCTTGAATATCAAAAGTATTGGAGTAACCAACTGCCACTACAACCGAATTTGTAGGGTAGGAGTTTTTATTGGTTACCACTATAAAATTTGGAAATTTTCCTTCAATTCGGATTACTTTTTCCCCTTCAATTTGATCAATATGTGGGTATAATTCCGATAATTGCGTTAGGCTGTTTTTTAATAAATCACTTCCTAATGTCCCTGGCGGAATTCCATAAGCGTTATTAAATAGAGCTTCTTGAAGCGAAGATGATTTTTGATGGGTAAAGATTCCGATTTTTTTTTCGCCTACAAATGGCTTTTTAACAGCCGATCCTAAAACAAGTGCACAGGACATTCCAGACACCCCGCCGCCAATAATTAAAGTATCGTACATTGGAGAATTATTTAGAACGCTCTTCAATTTTTTTAGACATTCTAAAAATTAATAGAATTAAAATCGCACAAATTGAAGCTACAATTCCAATAAGAGCTACCGAATTTTTACTATTAAATAAATTCGTGTAATCAAGTAAAGTGATGTTAAAAATAATTAGTGCTAGGGCTATAACAACTAATATTGATGTGAATATTTTCATTGTGGATCAATTTGTAAGTCGCAAAAATACTAAAAATTAGCTACATAAATAAACCTTTAACATTACTGGCAAATAATTTAACAGCAATAGCTAGAAGTACAATTCCAAACGTTTTTCTAATAACGCCTAATCCGTTTTTACCTAACATTTTTTCAATTTTTGCAGAAGATTTCAATACAATATAGACCACCACAATATTTAATAAAATAGCCACGACAATATTTTCTGTGGCATATTGCGCTTTTAATGAAAGCAGTGTTGTCATCGTTCCGGCACCTGCAATTAATGGAAATGCGATGGGTACAATTGAAGCGGAACTCGCTTCCTCATCGCGATAAATTCGAATTCCCAAAATCATTTCTAATGCTAAAAAGAACAATACAAACGAACCCGCTACTGCAAATGAATTTACGTCTAATCCAATAAGTTTTAATAATCCTACCCCAGCAAACAAAAATACAATCATGATAATTCCTGCTACAATTGAAGCTTTTTCAGATTCAATGTGTCCGTGTTTACTTCTTAAATCCACAATAATAGGGATAGTTCCTACAATATCTATTACTGCAAAAAGCACCATTCCAACTGTTGCAATTTCTTTAAAATCGAATTCCATAATTTCTCTGATTTAGAGTGCAAAAATAGCTAATTTTAAATAAGTTCTCTGTAACTATAATTATTATAATATTATTTTTTTCGAGGTAAATCAAAACAATAGTTATATTTGCGGCATGTTTCAAATAGGGAAAACCATAGTATCGGAAGACATTCTTGAAAAAGAATTCGTGTGTAATTTATCTGCTTGTAAAGGAGCTTGTTGCGTTGATGGAGATGCAGGAGCGCCTTTAAGTCAGGAGGAAACGCTAATTATGGAATCTATTTTTCCAAAAGTAAAACCTTTTTTGCGAAAAGAAGGAATTGAAGCAATTGAAGCTCAAGGCACTTGGACCAAAGGGAAAGAAGGCGATTTAGAAACGCCATTAGTAGATGATAAAGATTGCGCCTATGTAATTTATGACGGAGCCACTGCGCTTTGCGGTATTGAACAAGCCTACAACCAAGGAGTGATTGATTGGAAAAAACCCGTTTCTTGTCATTTATATCCCATTCGAGTGAAAGATTTTACCGAATTTGCCGCTGTTAATTATGACAAATGGGAAATTTGTGACGACGCCTGTTCTTTAGGAAAAGAATTGGAAGTTCCGGTATACAAATTTGTGAAGGAAGCACTAGTTCGACGTTTTGGTGAAGACTGGTATTTGGAACTTGAAAAAGTGGCTGAAGAAATTAAAAAATAATTTCCTTTATTATTCCCTCAAATTATTTATAAAACAAAAAATTAAAATCCTAGATTTTACGGGACTTTATCAATTTTTATAAATATTAAATCATTGATTATCAATATGTTAACAATAATTTTAAAAAAAATCTGATGTTAATATGATTGTTAAAAACTAATGCCAATTGTGAATAAGTTTGGCTTTTTTAAACCATGATTATTCACAATCTTTGTAGTTCAAATTTCTAAAACATTTCATCAATTTAATTAGATAAAAGTCAACCAATTATGTCATCAGTAGAACCGATTTTACAAGAAAACAAAAACCGCTTTGTAATTTTCCCTATCAAGCACCATGATATATGGGAATGGTATAAGAAAATGGAGGCTAGTTTTTGGACTGCCGAAGAAATTGATTTGTCACAAGATATTAATGATTGGAATAATAAATTGAACGACGAAGAACGCTATTTTATCAAACACATTTTAGCTTTTTTTGCTGCTTCTGACGGAATTGTAAATGAAAATTTAGCAGAAAACTTTGTAAATGAAGTTCAATATGCTGAAGCAAAATTCTTCTATGGTTTCCAAATTATGATGGAGAACATTCATAGTGAAACCTATTCGCTATTAATTGATACTTACGTAAAAGACGAAACGGAAAGAGATGAATTATTCAACGCTTTAGAAGTTTTTCCTGCGATAAAGAAAAAAGCGGATTGGGCTTTAAAATGGATTGAATCGGATTCTTTTGCAGAAAGATTAATCGCTTTTGCTGCCGTTGAAGGTATTTTCTTTTCAGGAGCGTTTTGTTCCATTTACTGGTTGAAAAAACGTGGTTTAATGCCAGGATTAACCTTTTCAAACGAGTTAATTTCTCGTGATGAAGGTGTTCACTGTGACTTTGCGGTGCATTTACACAACCACCATTTGGTAAATAAAGTGCCTAAAGCAAGAATTCGTGAGATTATTGTAGACGCTTTAAATATTGAAAGAGAGTTTATTACAGAATCACTTCCTGTGAGTTTAATAGGTATGAATGCGGCTTTAATGACTCAGTATTTAGAGTTTGTAGCCGACAGATTACTAGTTGAATTAGGTTGTGATAGAGAATACAATACCTCAAATCCTTTTGATTTTATGGACATGATTTCCTTACAAGGAAAAACCAATTTCTTCGAAAAGAAAGTGGCAGAATACCAAAAATCGGGAGTGATGAATACAGATTCTGAAGCTCAAAAAATTAGTTTCGACGCTGATTTTTAATATAAAATTCTAAACCATTCAAAGTTCCATCTCAGGAATGATTATTTAAAAATTTCAATGCATCTGAAGCTATTAGCCCAGATAGTAGAGAAAATCCTTTTTATTTTATTTAATAAAAAGATTGAAACGGATAGCTGGATCAAGCTCCAAAAATAGATGCTGAAATGAGTTCAGTATAAATTACAAATAACCAAAACAGCGAAGGGATTTTCTGTTTTAAAAAAAATTAAAATTATGTACGTAGTTAAAAGAGATGGCCATAAAGAGCCAGTAATGTTCGACAAAATCACAGATAGAATTAAAAAACTATGCTATGGTTTAAACGATTTAGTTGATGCAGTAAAAGTCGCAATGCGAGTAATTGAAGGCCTTTACGATGGAGTTTCTACGTCAGAATTGGATAATTTAGCTGCTGAAACTGCAGCGTCAATGACCATTGCACATCCTGATTATGCACAATTGGCTGCGCGTATTGCGATTTCTAATTTGCATTCAAATACCAAAAAATCTTTCTCGGAAACAATGGACGATATGTTCAATTATGTAAATCCAAGAAATGGACTTTCTGCACCTTTACTTTCTGAAGAAGTGCACAAAGTGATCATGGAAAACGCAGAATTTTTAGATTCACATATCATCTACAATAGAGATTTTAACTACGATTATTTTGGGTTTAAAACGTTAGAGCGTTCTTATTTATTGAGAATTAACGGGAAAATTGTAGAGCGTCCGCAGCACATGTTAATGCGTGTTTCTGTGGGAATTCACTTAGACGATTTGAAATCGGTGATTGAAACCTACGACTTAATGTCGAAAAAATATTTCACTCACGCTACGCCAACCCTATTTAATGCGGGAACTCCAAAACCACAAATGTCTTCTTGCTTTCTTTTAGCTATGCAAGATGATAGTATCGATGGAATTTATGATACCTTAAAACAAACGGCTAAAATTTCTCAATCAGCAGGAGGAATTGGACTTTCAATTCACAATGTTCGTGCAACAGGATCTTATATTCGTGGAACCAACGGAACTTCAAACGGGATTGTTCCAATGTTAAGAGTTTTCAATGATACCGCTAGATATGTAGATCAAGGAGGAGGAAAACGTAAAGGTAGTTTTGCGATTTATATTGAAACTTGGCATGCTGATATTTTCGATTTCCTAGATTTGAAAAAGAATACTGGAAAAGAAGAAATGCGTGCAAGAGATTTGTTTTTTGCAATGTGGACTTCCGATTTATTCATGCAGCGCGTTCAAGATGATGGAAACTGGACTTTAATGTGTCCAAACGAATGTCCTGGACTTTATGATGTTCACGGCGAAGAATTTGAAGCGTTATATACTTCGTATGAAGCAGCAGGAAAGGGTAGAAAAACCATCAAAGCACATGAATTGTGGGAGAAAATTCTAGAATCTCAAATTGAAACTGGAACGCCTTATATGCTTTATAAAGATGCTGCCAATAGAAAATCAAACCAGAAAAATTTAGGTACCATTCGTTCTTCGAATTTATGTACAGAAATTATGGAGTATACCTCAAAGGATGAAATTGCAGTTTGTAATTTAGCGTCACTTTCATTGCCAATGTTTGTGGAAGAGGGTAAATTCAACCACGATTTATTTTTTACCGTTACTAAACGCGTAACTAGAAACTTAAATAAAGTAATTGATCGAAATTATTATCCAGTAAAAGAGGGTGAAAATTCTAACAAGCGTCACAGACCAATTGGATTAGGGGTGCAAGGTTTAGCCGATGCTTTTATCATGTTGCGCCTACCTTTTACCAGTGATGAAGCTAAAAAATTAAACCAAGAAATTTTTGAAACGATGTATTTTGCTGCGGTAACTGCATCGATGGAAATGGCTACAGAAGAAGGTCCGTATTCAAGTTACGAAGGTTCGCCAATATCACAAGGAGAATTCCAACACAATCTTTGGGGTATAAAAGATGAAGAGCTTTCTGGAAGATGGGATTGGGGAGCATTACGTAAGGAAGTGCTGAAAAACGGGGTTAGAAACTCGCTTTTAGTTGCACCAATGCCAACGGCTTCAACTTCACAAATATTAGGAAATAACGAAGCTTTTGAGCCTTACACTTCCAATATTTATACCCGTAGAGTTCTTTCAGGCGAGTTTATAGTTGTTAATAAGCATTTACTTGAAGATTTAGTAAAACTAGGGCTTTGGACGGAGACTTTGAAACAAGAGTTAATGCGTGAAAACGGATCGGTTCAGAACTTGAATATTCCACAAGACTTGAAGGAATTATACAAAACGGTTTGGGAAATGTCGATGAAAGATATTATTGATATGTCTCGTCACAGAGGATATTTTGTGGATCAATCGCAATCATTGAACTTGTTCATGCAAAATGCCAATTATTCTAAATTAACTTCGATGCACTTTTATGCTTGGCAATCAGGATTAAAAACGGGAATGTATTATTTAAGAACTAAAGCGGCAGTTGACGCAATTAAATTTACCTTAAATAATGATAAAAAAGCGGAACCAATTGAAGTTCTAGAGCAAGAAGTAAAGGAGGCGATTCCTGCACCGGTAGAAACTCCAGCAGTAGAAATGACTCCAGAAGAGTACCGTGCAATGATAGAATTAGCTAAAAATGCGGGTCCTGAAGATTGCGAAATGTGTGGTAGTTAATAACTGCTCTCATTACAAATCATAAAAAAACCGCTATTCGAAAGAGTAGCGGTTTTTGTTTTTAATCATTAATAACATTTCCTTTTTTATCGAAGAAATGATATTCAAAATACGTGTAAGCGTCACGTGGTATTATTTTTATCCATTTTTTATATTCAAAAAACCATTTTGAACGTATGGATGGGAAACCTTTTGTAAGGTAGGCGCCTACAAATGGGTGCACGTTAAGTACTACATTTGGCTGCGTTTTTACAATTCTTTCCAGATCAGAAATAATTCTGTCGATAATTAAAATTGGAGCTTCAATATCCCCTTTTTCATTATTGGGATCTTCTTCTCTAGTTTCAATATTTACTTCTGGTCGAACCCTTTGTCTTGTTATTTGGACTAATCCAAATTTACT
>CANHHG010000029.1 GCA_947460615.1 Bacteroidota bacterium | reverse complement strand
TGGATTTTTGTAGGCTTCTTTCATCTGTTCCATTTCCAAAGTTTTAGCCGCAAGTTCTTCAGGCTTAGCATTTTTCAATACGATGTTACTATAATTCTCCATAAATTCTGGGTAGAAATTATAATAAATAACCAGCCATACCAAAACATAAATGGTTGAAATTATCGCCGAAATATAAATTCCAGTTTTAAAAGATTTCCAAAAAGTTATATCCGATACTTTTAAAGATTCTTGTTGTTTAATTCCTATAATTACAAATAAGAAAGACAAAAACATACTCGAAAATCCCAAAACCATATTCGGTTCAGCACTTGGGTTAGATTTCATGAAAACAGTGGTAATTATCATATTGGTGGAAACTAATAATCCACCTAACAATCCGTTTCTATAAATTATCTTTTTCATGCTTACAATAAAAATAAATATTATAACTTAATTTCCTTTTGACCTTCATCAATGCCTTTTACGAATTTAATTAATCCGTTAAAATAAGTTTCTTGATCGTCATACATCGACATGTGGCTTCCATTAGGACAATACAAATAGCTTCCGTTTTGGAATTGTGTAGACATCCATTCCATGTGTTTAGGATCCATGGTATCATGTTTAGCTCCTACAACAAGCGTCGGTGTTGAGATTTTCTTTAAATCTTGAGAACGGTCCCATTTTTCCAATTTCCCTGAAAGACCAAATTCACTTGGACCTTGCATCGTTACATAAAGTGACTGATTGATCTTAGAAAAGGATCTGTTTACAGGCTCCGGCCAATTTTGAAGTGGGATTCTACAAATGTGCTCAGCATAAAAATTAGGCATCAGCAATTCCATGTATCTAGGATTGGAGAAATCTTTTTTAGCCTCAATCTCACGAATTTCCTTTAATACTTCAGGTTTGAATTGTTTAGAAAGTACGTCTTCGGCATATTTTCCATAATCTGGAGCACTCGACATCATATTTGAAATGATCAACCCTCTCAAATTATTTTGATATTTCATAGCATAATCCATTGCTAAAATTCCTCCCCAAGAATGCCCAAGCAAATAGAAATTGTCTTTATTTAATCCTAGTGCAACTCGAACTTGCTCCACTTCCTCAACATAACGAGATAAATCCCACATTGCAACATCATTAGGGTTATCAGAATTTCCACATCCCAATTGATCATAATAGATAAATTCAACTCCTTCTTTTGGTAAGAAACTTTCAAAACACTCAAAATATTCATGTGTAGCTCCAGGACCTCCGTTCAGCAATAAAACTTTTATCTTTGGGTTGTTACCCATTCTCTTTGTCCAAACTTTAAAATTCCCTTTAGGAGTAGAAATTGTAATTACTTTTATTCCGCCTGTTTTTATTCCAGTTTCTGTATCGGTTAGATAATTCAATCCAGACTCAGTAGCCCCTTTTTGATTACAAGAAATTAATAAACTGATTACAGCAATAAAAAATATACTTTTTAAGAATGCGTTTTTCATAATTGTCGTTAATATTAATTATTAATAAGAGTGTTTTTTAATTCTTCAAAATTCAATAAAACTTGTTCCCCTGAAACCAGGTTTTTAAGGGCATATTTACCTTCATTCATTTCGGTTTCACCAACAATAATTGCGTATTTAATAGCTCGTTTATCGGCGTGCAGGAATTGTTTTCCCACTTTAACTGCGTCAGGATACATTTCAACTTTTATTCCAAATTCACGTAATTCCTTTATTGCTTTCATAGAATAAAAAGCTTCTTTTTCACCATAATTGAGGAACAAGGCTTTCGAAGTGGTTGTAACCGTTTCTGGAAATAAATTCAATTCTTCGATAACCAAATAAATTCGATCTAAGCCAAAAGATATTCCTACCCCGCTCATGTCTTTTAAGCCGAAAATACCCGTTAAATCATCATATCTTCCTCCTCCACCTATGGATCCCATTGAAATTTCTTTTGGTGGAGCTACCTCAAATATCGCGCCGGTGTAATAATTTAAACCACGTGCAAGGGTGACATCTAAATCTAAATTAGATTTTGAAAATCCTAATTCCGTAACCGCTTCGCAAATAAATTTTAACTCCTCAATTCCTTTCATTCCTTCAGATGAAGTAGCTAAAAGTGTGGCTAATTTTTGGATTTTCTCTGAAATGGATCCTGTAAAATTGAATAACGGTTGGACTTTTTGAATTGCTGCTTCAGAAATTCCTTTTTCAAGCATTTCGGTTTTCACACCGTCTTCCCCTATTTTATCGAGTTTATCTAATGCTACAGTAAAATCAATTAATTTATCCGAAGCGCCGATAACCTCCGCAATTCCTGATAATATTTTTCTATTATTAATTTTGATGGTAACGCCACTCAGACCTAATTCTGTAAAAACAGCATCGTACAATTGTATTAATTCTACTTCTTGCCATAGCGATTTGGATCCAACTACATCGGCATCACACTGATAAAACTCTCTGAAACGTCCTTTTTGAGGTCGATCCGCTCGCCAAACCGGTTGAATTTGGTATCTTTTAAATGGAAATTCAATATCGTTTTGGTGTTGCACTACATACCTTGCAAAGGGAACCGTTAAATCATAACGAAGTGCTTTTTCGGAAATACTTGAAGTTAACTTATTACTTTCTTTATTTACAAGTGCACTTTCGTTTGCTTTGGCCAAATAATCTCCTGAGTTTAAAATCTTAAAAATCAAACGATCTCCTTCTTCTCCATATTTTCCCATTAATGTTTCAGAATTTTCAAATGACGGTGTTTCAATAGGTTGAAATCCGAATTTTTCAAAATTACTTTTTATAATAGAAATAATATAGTTACGCTTTGCAACTTCACTTGGGGAAAAGTCACGCGTTCCTTTGGGAATACTAGGTTTTTGGGCCATATTAATAGCAGATTTTAAATTGTAGATTTTAGAATTGTAACTTATAAAAACTAATTATTTTTGATTTAAATTAAATCTAAATACTTAAATTATAATTTTCTATATGCAAATATCATATTTTTATACTAAATAATAGTCGTTCGAAAGCAAACTTGTAACAAAAATTGTATTTTCGTGTCAAATTAGAAATGATGTTCAAATTAACAGTAGAAAATATCCGAATTGCATTAGGTTCTATACGCACCCAATTATTGCGAACCATTCTTACCATTTTAATTATTGCAATTGGAATTACGGCATTAGTAGGTATCTTAACAGTAGTATCTGCATTAAAAAATACCTTGTCCACTAATTTTGCCTCTATGGGTTCCAATACCTTCAATATTACTCAGTATGAAACTAGCACTCGAAGACGCGGCGGGGGTGAAACTGAAAAAATAAATCCAATTATATCTTGGCCCCAAGCCAAATCATTTAAAGACAATTATAAGTATCCATTTACAGAAACATCACTTTCATTTGTGGCAACATCAAGAGCAGAAGTCAAATTTGAATCTGAAAAAACAGATCCAGAAATTACGGTTGTTGGAGTTGACGAACATTTTCTAACCAATTCTGGCTTGGAAACTAACTTGGGAAGAAACTTTACTGGATTTGATATTGAAAACAATGCTTATGTATGTGTTGTAGGTTCCGATTTTGAAAAAGGGTTATTAAAAGAAGTCAATCCAATAAATAAAATAATATCAATTCGCGGAGCAAAATTCAAAGTAATTGGGGTATTAAAAGAAAAAGGTTCCACCTTTGGAAACAGCCAAGATCTGCGCGTTTTAATTCCGATTCAAGTGGCTAGGTCCTTATTTACAGCGCCAAATATCAATTACTCCATGAGCGTTATGGTGGAAAAAGAAACTTTATTGGATGAAGCAGTTGATAATGCCGGTAATATTATGCGTCGTATCCGTAAATTAAATCCCGTTCAAGAAAATAATTTTGGAGTTTCAAGAAGTGATGATTTAATCAATAGAATTTCAGATATAACGGGGGTTTTAAGTGCTTCTGCATGGATTATTGGAATAATTACCATTTTTGGATCTTCAATTGCATTAATGAATATCATGTTGGTATCAGTGACGGAAAGAACAAGAGAAATTGGAGTTCGAAAAGCTCTGGGAGCCAAAAGAAGTACCATTGCGTTCCAGTTTTTCATTGAAACGTTAATCATTGGCCAATTGGGTGGAATAGTTGGAATTATCTTCGGAATATTAATTGGTTATGGAATTTCAACAGCAATCGATTTTAGTTTTGTAATTCCCTGGGGAGCGGTTATTGCCGCCACAATTACAACCTTTATTGTAGCTGTTGTTTCGGGTTCTTACCCGGCCTTAAAAGCATCTAAATTAGATCCTATTGAAGCTTTGAGATATGAATAATGGCTAAATATTACAAGCAATCATTCGATCATTTCCATAAATGTCTTTTCGTAGTTCAATGTTTTTTAAACCGATAGATTTTAATAAATCTTGGGTTTCTTTACCTAAATATTGATTGATTTCGAAAAATAATTGTCCGTTAGGATTTAAATTGGCGGTCGCCAACTCTGCAATTTTCTTGTAAAAAATAAGTGGATCATTATCTGAAACAAACAAGGCCAAATGAGGTTCATTATCCAGAACATTAGGCTTAATTTCAGCCTTTTCTAGATTTCTTACATAAGGAGGATTAGAAACTATAATATCAAATTTTTGATTTAGAGTAGTAGTTTCCAAAATATTTTTAGGTAACAAAGTGACTTGAACTTGATTCAGAATTGCATTTTTTTCAGCTATAACTAATGCCTTTTCAGAAACATCAACAGCAAAAACTTCTGAATTGGTAATATTCTTTGCCAATGAAATTGCTATACAACCACTTCCTGTTCCTATGTCTAAAATTTTTAAATTTTTATTTTTAGATAATTTAGTATTTAATTTAACAATCCAATCTACTAATTCCTCGGTTTCAGGTCTTGGAATTAACACATTTTCATTAACCATAAATTCTAATCCATAAAAATGAGTCTTCCCTATTATATATTGAATAGGAATTTGATTGATGAGCTTTTCTAAAATAGAATCCCATATAGAGATTTCCTCTTTTGAAAATTCTTTGTCTACATCCAATGCCAAATCAATCCTTCTTAATTGGTGTTTACTTTCAAGAAGTAAATAAAAAAAACTCTCTGCCTCCATTTCATCATAGATGGGCAAGAGTGACTTAATGAAATTGACTTTGTATTCTGTTATTTTCATTGCTATATTATAATTTTTTCAACATCCAAACTTCACAAGAATTATGTCCGGTTGCCCCAATTTGTTGCTCTAGATATTCAAACCCCGATTTTCGATATAATTTTTGCGCGGCATCCATATAGGTCATTGTTTCTATGTAACAACTTTCAAATCCAAATTCGATTGCTTTTTCAATACATAGATTCATTAGTTTTGTTCCAAACCCTAAACCTCTAATTTCAGGAAGAAAATACATTTTTTGAAGCTCACAAATGGATTTTTCGGCTTTTTCCAATTGCATTATTCCTGCACCTCCTAAAATAGTACCATTTCTTTCAACAACAAAATATACAGCTCTTGGAATGTCATAGACTTCAAATAGGGAATCTAAATATGGATCCGCATAAGCAGTGCCTACCTTTGGCGCACCAAAGTCCATTAAAACATCTCTAACTATTGCAGCCATTTTAGCGTTGTCTTGCTTTTGAATTTCTCTAATTTGAATGCTTTCCATATAACTTTTTAATCGTATTTTTGCGGTGTGAAGGTACAAGAAAAATACATAAAAAGGTGCATCGAATTGGCCAAAAATGGATTGGGAACTACCTACCCAAATCCGCTTGTGGGTTGTGTAATTGTATTTGGAAATGTTATTATCGGCGAAGGATGGCATAAAAAATCAGGTGAAGCTCACGCTGAAGTTTTAGCCATAGAATCCGTTCGAAATAAAGAACTCCTTTCCGCATCAACTCTTTATGTGAGTTTAGAACCTTGTAGTCATTTTGGAAAAACTCCTCCTTGTGCCGATTTAATTTTGAAATATAAAATACCAAATGTGGTGATTGGAACTATTGACCCCAATAGTAAAGTGTCGGGTAAAGGAATTCAAAAATTAAAAGATTCAGGGGTGAATGTTACTTACGGAATATTAGTAAATGAATGTAACGAACTCAATAAACGATTTTTTACTTTTCATAGCAAAACCCGACCTTTTATTATATTAAAATGGGCCGAAAGTTCTGATGGATTTATCAGTCCTATAAATAAAAAAGAGCAAAAACCTGTTTGGCTTTCCAATGAATATTCTCGACAATTAGTTCACAAATGGCGTAGCGAAGAACAAGCGATTTTGGTTGGAACACAAACTATAATTGACGACAATCCCTCTCTTACGGTTCGGGATTGGGTTGGAAAAAATCCAATTCGAGTTCTAATTGATAGAGATAATGCTATTGATACGTCAAGTAATGTGTTCGATAATCAAGCAAAAACGATTGTTTTTTCGAATAAAGAAGTGACTTCAGATTCAGATACTATTCAATATATTAAAATCGATTTTGATAAAAATTCCACACAAGCAATCGTCGATAAATTATTTAAAAACAACATCCAATCTATAATAATTGAAGGTGGTAGAAAAACAATTCAATCCTTTATTGATGCTAATCTTTGGGACGAAGCCAGAATATTTATAGGCGAAATAAATTTAAATGAAGGAACAAGAGCACCTAAATTAAACAGAGTCAATTATTACAAAAACTTAATAAAAAAAGACACCCTATTAATTTATAGAAACGATGATTGATACGTTAATTTTTGATTTTGGCGACGTATTTATCAATCTTGATAAGCAGGCCACTCCATTGGCCTTTAAAAAGTTAGGATTAGAAAATTGGAGCCCACAAATAGATACTTTAAATTTTAATTTCGAGAAGGGATTAATATCAAGAGCTGATTTTTTAGCTGGTTTAAATCAATTAGTACCAAATGCTTCCCCAGAAGAAGTGCTGAATGCTTGGAATGAAGTATTATTAGATTTTCCATTGTCCCGATTAGAATTTCTTGAATTAATTGCTAATAATTATCAAGTCTTTTTATTGAGCAATACCGATTCCATTCATATTAATCATTTTAAAGAGAAAAATGGTGACGCTTTTTACAATCGGTTTTACAATTGCTTTTCAAAAGTTTATTTTTCTTATGATTTAGGGAGGAGAAAGCCTGATGTTGAAATTTACAAGTATGTAATCAATGAAAATAATTTAATTCCTGAGAATACCCTTTTTATAGATGATAACTTTGACAATATAGAAGGGGCAAAAAAAGCAGGATTACAGGTTTGGCATTTGCAGAAAGGCCAAGAAGAGGTAACTGAAATATTTGATAAAGGGATATTATAAATCATTTTGGAAAATAAAGACAACTATAAGACCATTGATCAACCGACAGAAGAAATACTATTTAAAGAAAAGAATAGTAAATTTTTTGGATATGCATTTCCAGTAACAAACACCGATGAAGTTAAGATTTACCTCGATCAATTAAAAAAGAAACATTTTGGAGCAGTTCACTTTTGTTATGCTTATCAAATTGGAACTGAAAAAATGGAATTCAGAGCTAATGATGATGGCGAACCTAATAATAGTGCGGGAATTCCTATTTATGGACAAATACAATCATTTGAATTAACCAATATATTAATTGTTGTAGTTCGGTATTTTGGCGGAACTAAATTAGGCGTTGGCGGACTAATTACAGCCTATAAAACTGCTGCTCAAATGGTTCTTGAAAACGCATTAATAGTTAATAAAACAATTAACCTCTATTTCAAAATTACATTTGATTATAAAAACATAAACAAAGTAATGAGGATCATTAAAGAAAAACAACTAGAAATTCAATCCCAAAAAATGGAAGAAAATTGCGAAGTGATTATTGTAACACGAAAAAAAAATGCCGAAAGAATAGTCGACATTTTTAATTCTTTGTTTGAAATTTCTATTTCAAAAATAGATTAACCTAGCTTCTCTAATATTTCTTTAATATAATCTGGAGGATTAATTGCTTTACCGGTTGATAAGTCCACAAAGACCAAAATAAAATGAGCAGTTGTTAACAATTCATTTTTCTCATTATGGATTTCGCAATCAAATTCAACTTTGACTGAAGATTGACTTTTAAACGCCGTTGTAATTGTCAATAATTCATCGTAACGGGCAGGTTTTTTATAATTGATACTCATAGAAACTATAGGAAGTGCTATGCCACTTTCTTCCATTAATTTATACGAAACTCCTTTGTTTCTAAGCCATTCCACTCTTCCAATTTCAAAATATGGAATATAATTTCCATGATAAACAACTCCCATTTGGTCGGTTTCAGAATACCGGACTCTAACTTGAATTTGATCTTTTTGCATTTCAAATAATTATAATTATTAAAATTAATTACGGTTCTTATTTACAACAAAAATTTTAAAAAAATTAATCAAAAAAAATTTTTTTTTAACGATTTATTATCACATATTTGTAGTCCGAAAAATAAACATCCCTTATTCGTTTTTTTTTGTAACGTTAAAATAACAACTTTTAAATTACTATGAGCAAAACTGCGCAATCAGTCTGGGAAAATTGTCTGTCATTTATCAAGGACAATATTCAAGATCAAGCATACAAAACTTGGTTTGAACCAATAAAATCAGTAGAACTTACTGATAATGCGCTGTATATACAAGTTCCTAGTAAATTTTTCTATGAATGGCTAGAAGAACATTATGTTAAGTTGTTGAAAGTTGCATTAACTAAAGAACTTGGGAAAAGTGCAAAGTTACTTTATAAAATTAAGATGGAGAACACTTATGGCAACAAACAACCATTTATGGAACAATTGCCGAGTGCTCATAGAAGCCCCATGAAAACTCAAGAGGTTGATGCTCCATTTAAAAACTTAAACCCAGAATTAAAAAATCCATTTGTAATTCCAGGAATAAGAAATCTAAAAATAGAATCCCAACTAAACGCAAATTACAGCTTTGACAACTTTCTTGAAGGAGACTCAAACCGTTTAGCTCGATCAGCTGGAATGGCTGTTGCCAATAAACCAGGGGGCACCTCATTTAATCCATTATTAATTTTTGGTGGAGTTGGAATGGGAAAAACGCATTTGGCACATGCTATTGGGGTGGAGATAAAAGATAAATATCCAGAAAAAACAGTTTTATACATTTCGGCTGAAATTTTCACGCAGCAATATATTGACTCTGTTAAGAAAAATAATAGAAATGACTTTATACATTTCTACCAATTAATTGATGTTTTAATAATTGATGATGTTCAATTTCTTTCAGGAAAAACAGGTACTCAAGATGTGTTTTTTCATATTTTCAACTATTTACATCAAAATGGAAAACAGGTAATTTTGACTTCTGACAAAGCTCCTGTAGACATGCAAGATATTGAACAAAGATTGCTTTCTCGTTTCAAATGGGGTCTTTCAGCTGAATTACACCAACCAGATTATGAAACAAGAATTTCAATTTTGAAAAATATTCTTTATCGTGATGGCGTTGAAATTCCGGAGGAAATCATTGAATATGTAGCTAGAAACATTAAAACCAATGTCCGTGAATTGGAAGGAGCAATAATTTCATTAATAGCGCAATCGTCATTTAATAAAAAAGAAGTTACCTTAGATTTAGCAAAACATGTTGTAGAAAAATTTGTTAAAAATGTTAAGCGTGAGGTATCTATCGATTATATTCAAAAAACGGTATCTGACTATTTCCAATTGGATCTAGAAACATTGCAGTCAAAAACTAGAAAACGTCATGTAGTTCAAGCAAGACAATTAGCTATGTTTTTTGCAAAAAAATTCACTAAAGCTTCTTTAGCCAATATCGGTTCTCAAATTGGAGATCGCGATCACGCTACTGTATTACATGCTTGTAAAACTGTTGACAACCTTGTAGCAACAGACAAGCAGTTCAAAAAATACATGGAAGACATTCACAAGAAATTGTCATTATAAAATGCCCATTAAAGTTTTAATGGTATGTTTAGGTAATATCTGTAGATCTCCAATTGCAGAAGGTCTATTAGCATCAAAACTTCCCAAAGAAACTTTTCATGTAGATTCTTGCGGTACCGGAGATTGGCACATTGGCAGCCAGCCCGATTTAAGATCTATTGCGGTTTGCAAGAAAAATGGACTTGATATTTCAAACCAAAAATGCCGACAATTTACTTTATCAGATTTTGAAAATTTTGACTATATCTATGTAATGGATAAAAGTAATTATGATAATGTTATCTCTTTAACAAATAATGAAATTCATCATAGTAAGGTAAAATTAATTTTATCCGAAAAATATTTTAACGAAATTAAAGAAGTTCCAGATCCATATTTTGGGATGGAAAATGGATTTGATATCGTTTATGAAATGCTAGATTCAACTTGTGATATTATCGCTAGCAAATTAATATCCATTCATTCCTAATAAAATTTTTAGTAAAATGACTCTAATAGGAAAATTATATCTTATTCCCACTACCCTTGGCGAAACAGAAAATCCATTTGATGTGCTACCTCAAACGATCAAAAGAAGTATTGAGTTATTAGATTATTACATTGTTGAAAACGAAAAAACAGCTCGAAAATTCATCAAAAGTATTTGCCCAGAGAAAATTCAAGCATCGTTGCATCTAAGTGCATTAAACAAACACACTCAAGATTCTGAATATAAAAAAATGATTCAGGATTGTGTAGAAGGTAAAAATGTGGGGCTAATGTCTGAAGCTGGATGCCCTGGTGTTGCTGATCCAGGTGCTGTTATAGTAAAATTGGCACACGAAAAAGGAATACAAGTGATTCCATTGGTTGGCCCTTCTTCTATTTTATTAGCTATTATGGCTTCGGGTATGAATGGCCAAAGTTTTGCTTTTAACGGCTATCTCCCTATTGATGCAGCTGAAAAAAAAGGAGCTATTAAAAATCTTGAAAAATTATCTATAAGTAAAAATCAATCTCAAATATTTATTGAAACTCCCTATAGAAATAACAAAATGCTGGAGGACATTCTAAGTGCTCTTCATCCAGAAACCTATCTTTGCTTAGCATGTGATATCACTTTACCAACAGAATATATTAAATCGATGCGGGTAGTAAATTGGAAAAAAACAAAAATAGATTTACACAATCGACCTACCATATTCATTATTCATAAAATGTAATATAAGGAGAGTTTACAGTGCTTTATGATAATATTGAAGGTCCAAAAAATATAAGAAAAGCTATTCTCTTTAATTATTTAGATTTACTAATTTGTATTTGCTTTCTCAACCAATTAATGTAATTGGTTCTATTCACTTCATGCTCGCTTTCATTAATTGCAAATTCATGATATCCAAATCGGGTTACACTCGCACAGAAATAAATATAATTGTGCTTTTCAGGTTTTAAAACTGCTTCAATAGCAGTAATATCCGGCATTGCAATAGGCCCTGGAGGTAATCCACCATAAAAATAGGTATTGTACGGGGAGTCAATTTTTAAATCATTAGAGAAAACTCTTTTAATAACCATATCAAAGTTTCCTAATTTCTTTTTCTTTGCGAAAATTACTGTTGGATCCGCTTGAAGCAACATTCCAATTCTCAATCTATTCAAATAAACTCCTGCAACACGTGGTCGTTCGTCTTTTTTAACGGTTTCTTTATGCACAATTGAAGCTAAAGTCATTACTTGAACTGGTGTTAAACCCAATTTCTGTGCTTGAGATGTTCTTTCAGTATTCCAAAATTTGCGATATTCTTTTATCATTTTATCACGGAATTTATCCGCTTTTGTATTCCAATAAAATTCATAGGTGTTTGGTATACATATACTTATAACATTATCTTCCGTAAAACCATTCTCTTTTAAGAAGGTAGAATCTTTAAAAATATTCATCAATTCAGTACTGTCCGCTTCAATTTGAGAGCTTACTCTACCCACAACATTTTCAATACGCTCTTGATTATTAAAAGCCAATTTCACAGGGATATTGTTACGCAAAGCAGTAATCAATTCGAAGTTATTCATCCCGTTTTTAAATAAAAACCGTCCAGATTTAACATTTTGAATATAGGATCTTTTAGATGCTACCAACTCAAATTTTTCCATATTATCAACATAAGGAGCAATAATTTTCTTTACATCTTCATAATTTGCATCGGTAGGAATGTGAACAAAAAGTTCCTTTTCCGAGAATTTAGTATTTTTTGAAAAGATATCGCCATACAATTTAATACCATAAATTAATAAGGCCGTGATCAAAACAACTGAAACTATTGTAATAATTTTTTTAATGCTCAAAATATATATTTTAAAATTGATTATTTATTAATTGGTAAAGAGATTCATCTTTGTACTTTCCATTTACCAAATTCCATTCCTTTTTTACTCCAATATTTGTAAAACCAAATTTAGTAAAAAGTCTGATACTAGCCTCGTTTTCTGTGGCTATATTTGCATACAATTGATGTAAGTTCAAATTTTTAAAAGTATATTTTATCAGTAAATCTAAAGCTTCGGTTCCTATTCCTTGGCTTCTATTTTCAATATCTTTAATAAGAATTCCTATTCCAGCTCGATTATTTTTAGGATCAAATTCAAAAATATCTATTAAGCCAATTGCAGAATCATCCTCGAAATTACAAATTGCGAGGCGCAATTGTTTTGCTTCATAAATATCCTGATTGGCATTTTCTAGGTATTGACGAATTAAAAAACGGCTGTAGGGAGTTTGAGTATGACTTACTTCCCATACCAATTCGTCATTTTCAATCGCATAAATAAACTCCAAATCATTGGGTTCCAATGCGCGTAAATAGATAGTATCTCCCTTTAAAGTGATCAAATCATAAGAATTAAATATTAATTTTTCCTTGGAATACAAAAGTTGCAGGACCTTTTAAAGAAACATTGGAATAATGAGAATCATTTTTATCAAAAGAAACCTCCAATTTACCTCCTTGTACATTAATTGTGATATTATTCGAATTTGTTTTTCCTGAAAAATTCATTGCTATTGCAACGGCGGTAGCTCCAGTTCCACAAGATAAAGTTTCGTCTTCTACTCCCCTTTCGTAAGTTCGAATTGAAAAGATATCTTCATTAATTTGTTCAACAAAATTAACATTAGTTCCAGCAGGATCATAAATCGCACTATAACGAATTGCGGCACCTTTTGATTTAACGTCGATAGTTGAAATTTTAGAAACCATTTCTATATGATGTGGTGAACCAGTATCTAAAAAGGAATAATTGGGTTCAAGCTTAACGAAATTAACATCTTTCATTTGAAGTGAAACCGAATTTTCCTCTGAAACAGTAGCATGATGTATACCATCAATAGCCATAAATGTTGCTGAAGATTTAATTATATTGAGTTTTTTTGCATAAGCAACTATACATCTTCCTCCATTTCCACACATAGTACTTTGGTTTCCATCTGAGTTATAATAAACCATTTTAAACTCAGAATTCGAATCGTTTTCTAATAAAATTAAGCCATCTGCACCAATACCAAATCTCCTGTCACATAGTTGTGCAATTAGCTTGATATCATTTTTAGGAAAAAAATCATTGCGATTATCAATCATCACAAAATCATTACCTGTTCCTTCGTATTTATCAAAAGTGATTTCCATATTCTTTTTCGTTATTACAAAAGTACAAACTATTAATGAAAAGTTAATCATTGTTAAACGAGCGTTAAACTCTTTTTTTTGATATTTTACTTTTTTATTTTTACTTAAATTAAATTATTTACTATGAAAAATTTCTCAAATTTATTCTTAGTATCACTATTAAGCGGTGTTACTACACTTGGAGCCTACAAATTATTATTTGATACTGACGGCTATTTTTCAAAAAATAGAAATTCTGTTATTACACTAGCTCCAAATAATTATGGAAAAACAGTTGGACTATCTTCTGAAGCTATTGATTTCACCGAAGCTGCAGACAAATCTGTTCATACTGTAGTTCACGTAAAAAATGTTTCTTATACTTCAATTTCAAATCCAATAATGGAGTTTTTTTATGGGTATAGGGGAGCCCAACAACAAGAACAGATTGGGACAGGTTCTGGAGTAATCATTTCTGAAGATGGCTACATTGTAACAAATAATCACGTAGTTAAAGATGCTTCAGAAATTGAAATTACCTTAAATAATAGAAAATCATACAAAGCAAAATTGGTTGGAACCGATTCAAAAATGGATATTGCTTTATTGAAAATTGATACCGATGAAAAACTACCTTATTCTACTTTTGCAGATTCAGATTTAGTAAAAGTAGGTGAATGGGTATTAGCAGTTGGAAATCCATATAACCTAACTTCAACTGTTACTGCAGGGATTGTTTCTGCAAAAGCAAGAAATTTAGATACTTCGGGCATTCAATCCTTTATCCAAACAGATGCGGCAGTAAATCCTGGAAATAGTGGAGGTGCATTAGTAAATACCCGTGGCGAATTAATTGGAATTAACACTATGATTTCATCACAAACTGGCTCTTATGTTGGTTACTCCTTTGCAATACCGTCAAATATTACTCGTAAAATAATTGAAGACATCATGGAGTTTGGCAACGTACAAAGAGGAATTTTAGGCGTTGAAGGCGGAGAATTAAATAGTGCTACTTCTAAAGAATTAGGCGTTAAAGAAACGGAAGGATTCTATATTAAACGTGTTAATAAAAATACCGGTGCTGAAAAATCAGGTTTAATCAAAGGAGATATTATCAAAAAAATTGACAGTCAAAATGTGACCTCCTATGCAGAATTGAATGGCTATATCAGCACAAAAAGACCAAATGATCAAGTTCAAGTTACGATTGTCCGAAATGACAAAACGATTATTATTCCAGTTAAATTAACCAAAAGTGATGTAATTAATACTCAATTTAAAGGATTGGATTTAGAAAATATAGGAGCTGCAGATAAGAAAAAATTTAGAATCAGCTACGGCGTTAAAATCAAAGAAATTAATAATGACAAATTGAGTGCATACGCAAATGACCTTAAGGGAGGAATTATATTGAGTATTGGAAATGTAAAAGCTGTTGATGTAGAAATAGTTTCAAAAGCACTTTCCAACTTAGATGAAAAACAAGCGGTTCAAATTGAAATGCTTACTGTAAACGGACAAGTGATTCGCTTAATTTTATAGAATACTCTCTTACTTTAATTATTAAAAAGTCGATTTTAATTAATCGGCTTTTTTTATTGTTCAAAATAAATTTAACACTAAAACTAGTTACGAAATCGATTGAAATAAGTACTTTTGCAAAAAAATTTCAATTTATTAATGCCAATTTAGTTTAGTTATTATGACAATATCTTACGAAAAAGAGGTTTCATTTCAAGCCAATCGAAGAAGAGCGGGTGTAGAGTTTATTAAAATAATAAGTGATTTATGGTACGATAAATCCATTGAAATGGTCCTTTTTAGAAATCAATTAATTGATAAAAATGTAAGTGAAATCATCAACCTTCATGAATATGCTGGAGAATTTGTTGGTAAACCGATTTCAATATTTGATTCAGTAGAAATTGCAAAAGCCATTTTATCATTGGATTTACCACCCTCAAAATTAGATATTGGAAAACTAACCTATGAATACCATTTAAAAGACAACAAACACAATAACGCCAAAGCTTTTGTAATTGACAAATTAAAAAACATCAATACTACTGAGGAAATCAACTCTAAAGATGTAGTCCTTTATGGCTTTGGAAGAATCGGAAGATTGCTAGCCAGAGAATTGATGATTAAAATGGGTAAAGGAGAACAATTGCGCTTGAGGGCTATTGTTACTCGTGATAAAAACGATGCAGTTTCACTTGAAAAAAGAGCTTCATTACTAAGATACGACTCCATTCATGGAGACTTTATGGGTTCAGTAGTTGCTGATGTGAAAAATAACGCACTAATAATTAATGGAACCACTGTTCATGTAATTACTGCCAATGGACCTGAAGAAATTGATTATACACAATTTGGAATCAAAGAAGCTTTAGTAATTGACAACACAGGTGCATTCACATCAGAAGAAGCACTAAGACGTCATTTGTCTTCTAAAGGAGCTCAAAAAGTATTACTTACAGCTCCTGGAAAAGGAGTTCCAAATATTGTGCACGGCGTCAATCAAAATGAATACAATCCAGAAGAAATTGATATTTTTTCTGCAGCCTCTTGCACTACCAATGCAATTACTCCAGTATTAAAGGCGGTAGAAGATACGTTAGGAGTTATAAAAGGACACATAGAAACGATACATGCCTACACAAACGATCAGAATTTAGTGGATAACATGCATAAAAAATACCGCCGTGGTAGAGCCGCAGCTTTAAATATGGTGATTACAGAAACTGGGGCAGGAAGCGCGGTTGCTAAAGCGTTACCGAGTCTTGCAGGAAAATTAACTTCCAATGCAATTCGGGTTCCAGTGCCAAATGGATCACTGGTAATATTAAATTTGGAAATTAAGAAAGCAACTACATTTGCAAAAATTAATGCCATTATGAAAAAATATGCATTAGAAGGTGAATTGGTTGAACAAATAAAATACTCCCTTAATAATGAATTAGTTTCCTCGGATATAGTTGGTACATCAGCCCCTTCGATTTATGATAGTAATGCCACTATTGTTTCTGAAGATGGCAAGAATATTGTGCTTTATATTTGGTACGACAATGAATATGGTTATAGCCATCAAGTAATTCGGTTGGCAAAATACATTTCAAAAGTAAGACGTTTTACCTACTACTAGAAGTTTATTATTGCAAATAAAAAAATCCGTTTCAGCAATGTAACGGATTTTTTTTAAACTAATTTGAACCTCTAGACCATTAGTTGTCTTTTTTCATAAAATAATAAATTGGAATTCCAATTAGCATAATCAAAACTCCCCAACCACAAGTACTCGTTTTGGTCACTAATAAAGCAACACAAATAGCTGTTGCAATTATTATATATAAAAACGGTAAAAATGGATATCCAAAAGCCTTATAAGGTCTTTCAACATCAGGCATTTTCTTACGAAGAATAAAAATACCATAGATAGTTAGGATATAAAATATAAGTACGATGATTACAACAAAATCTAAAAGATCTCCGTATTTACCTGTTAAACACAAAGCCGAAGCCCAAAAACATTGTGCCCACAAAGACCAAGAAGGCACGCTTGATTCGTTTAATAAAGCGGCTTTTTTGAAGAATAAACCGTCTTTTGCCATGGTATAATAGACTCTTGCACCTGCCATAATCAATCCGTTATTACATGCAAATGTGGAAATCATGATCATTAAAGCAATAATTATTGTTCCGGAAGCACCAAATATATTTTGTGAAGCCACCACTGCAACTCGATCCGATTCGGCAGTTGCTATTCCCTGAAGAGGAACCACAGCCAAATACATTAAATTAGCCAGTATGTAAATCACGCTTACTATTAGCGTTCCCAAGAACAAACTCAATCCCACATTTCTCTTAGGGTTTTTTATTTCACCTGCAATAAATGTCACTCCATTCCAAGCATCACTGGAGAAAACAGAACCAACTAATGCTGCTGAAACAGCTGCAATTAATGCCATTCCGCCAATCGGCAACCAGGAGCTAGAATCAACGACATAGGTTTTTACGGCCCAAGCATCGCTCCAATTGGCATTCCAAATTTCAGTTTTGGCTCCTAATAGGAAACCAAAAACTACTAAACCTAAAAGGGAAACTATTTTTATTATAGTTAATATAGTCTGCAAGATTTTACTATTTTTCACTCCGCGACTGTTGATATAAGTGAGTAGAACAATTGTAATTATAGAAACAATTTGGGCAGCATGGAGTTGGAAATTCCCGATTTCAAAAAGGATATTTTTTTCACTCAATGGCGGATATAAATAAGCCGCGAATTTTGAAAAAGCTACTCCAACAGCAGCGATTGTTCCCGTTTGAATCACAGCAAAAAAGCTCCAACCATATAAAAATCCAATTAATTTTCCGTAAGCCTCTTTCAAGTAAACATATTGACCACCTGCTTTAGGAAACATTGCGCTCAATTCTCCATAACTAACTGCTGCAACAATTGTGAGCAATGCGGTAAGTCCCCAAATGGCAATTAGCCATCCCGCAGAACCAACTTGACGAACCATATCAGAACTCACAATAAATATTCCTGAACCTATCATCGAGCCCACAACAAGCATTGTTCCATCTAATAAGCCTAATTCTCTTTTAAAATCTTCGGGGTTGTTATCTTGCATAATTTAGTTTTTGGTTTGGTTAAAGATAGGATTTTTAATGAAGCATACAAAATATCTTCACACCAACAACTGTTGTTTTTACTTCAAAAAGCAAAAAACGCGCTGATTTCACAGCGCGTTTTTAATATCATATAATGTTAAATTATGCTTTACCAGCAGCAATTAAATTTAAGGCTGAACCAGCAACAAACCATCCAATCTGACTGTCATTATAAGTATGATTAGCTAAAATAACATCTTTAGAACCGTCTTCGTGTGCGAATTCAATAGATAATGGTTTACCTGGGGCGAAATCTACTAAATCTAAGAAATTGATCGTGTCGTTTTCTTGAATTTTTTCATAGTCAGCTTCATTTGCAAAAGTTAATGCTAACATACCTTGCTTCTTTAAATTGGTTTCGTGAATCCGAGCAAAAGATTTTACCAATACCGCTTTAACTCCTAAAAAACGAGGTTCCATAGCAGCATGTTCTCTAGAAGAACCCTCTCCATAATTTTGATCACCAACCACAATACTCGGTACTCCTGCCGCTTTATATGCTCTTGCTACTGCAGGAACTGCTTCGTATGCACCTGTTAATTGATTTTTAACTTTATTGGCTTCTTGATTGAAAGCATTTACAGCCCCAATCAACATATTATTTGAAATATTATCTAAATGACCTCGGAATCGTAACCATGGCCCAGCCATAGAGATATGATCTGTGGTACACTTCCCAAATGCTTTAATTAATAATTTAGCACCGGTATAATTTTTTCCGTCCCAAGCATCGAATGGCGCTAATAATTGTAACCTATCTGAAGTTTCAGAAACCGCAACTACTACTCCACTACCATCGGCTGCTGGAGCTTGGAATCCATTATCATCAACTGCGAAACCTCTTTTTGGCAATTCATCCCCATTTGGAGGCAATAATTTTACCGCTTCCCCTTGTCATTTAATAATGTATCCGTGATTGGATTGAAAGATAAATCTCCTGAAATTGCTAAAGCCGCAACCATTTCTGGAGAAGTTACAAAGGCATGTGTGTTTGGATTTCCGTCGGCACGTTTAGAAAAGTTTCTGTTGAATGAATGAACGATAGTATTCTTCTCTCCTTTATCAGCACCTTCTCTATCCCACTGACCAATACAAGGTCCACAGGCATTAGTGAAAACTTTAGTTCCCATTTTTTCGAAAGTAGCAATTATTCCATCTCTTTCGATGGTATATCTAATTTGTTCTGAACCTGGATTAATTCCAAATTCTGCTTTTGGTGAGATACCATGTGCAACGGCTTGTTCAACAATTGAAGCAGCACGTGCCATATCTTCATAAGAAGAGTTAGTACATGAACCGATTAATCCCCATTCTACTTTTAAAGGCCAGCCATTTTTAGCTGCTTCTTCTTTCATCTTTGAAACAGGAGTTCCTCTATCAGGAGTGAAAGGCCCATTGATATAAGGCTCTAATTCACTTAAATTGATTTCTATTAATTGATCGAAATATTTCTCTGGGTAGGCATAAACTTCTGCATCACCTGTCAAATATTCCGCCACTTTATCTGCGGCATCCACTACATCTTGACGTCCGGTAGAAGATAAATACCTTCTCATTGAATCATCATAACCAAAGGTAGAAGTGGTTGCGCCAATTTCAGCTCCCATATTACAAATGGTACCTTTACCGGTGCAAGACATATTGATTGCACCTTCGCCAAAATATTCTACAATTGCCCCAGTTCCTCCCTTAACAGTAAGAATATCAGCAACTTTAAGGATTACATCCTTTGGAGAAGTCCAACCGTTTAATTTTCCAGTTAATTTAACTCCAATCAATTTTGGAAATTTCAATTCCCAAGACATCCCTGACATCACATCAACTGCATCTGCACCTCCAACGCCAATAGCAAGCATACCAAGTCCTCCTGCATTTACAGTATGTGAATCAGTACCAATCATCATTCCACCTGGAAATGCATAATTTTCTAAAACAATTTGGTGAATAATCCCAGATCCTGGTTTCCAAAAACCAATTCCATATTTATTTGAAACAGATGATAGAAAATCAAAAACTTCTTTAGATTGTGAATTTGCAACAGCTAAATCAGTAGATGCGCCAACTTTAGCTTGAATTAGGTGATCGCAATGCACCGTAGTTGGCACTGCAACCTTAGGTTTTCCAGCATGCATAAATTGCAATAAAGCCATTTGTGCTGTTGCATCTTGACAAGCTACACGATCAGGAGCGAAGTCAACATAGTCAACTCCATTTTTAAAAGCCTGTGAAGGAGTTCCTTCCCAAAGGTGGGTATATAAAATTTTCTCTGTTAAAGTTAATGGTCTTCCAACAATTTCTCTAGCTTTATCAACACGAGAGGGCATATTGTTGTAAACCTTTTTTATCATTTCTATATCAAAAGCCATAGTAATTTGAATTAGTTTATTAGAATACAAATTTAAACAATAACATTTAATATTAAAGATATTTTAATAAAACTACGGTTTGAACTGATAATAATTTAAAAAACAACAATTATAAATCCAATTAATGATAAAAATGCAAAATAATATTAAATAATTGCCTTATTAATAAATTTTAGCTTGATTTTTATGAAAACCGAAATTTGCGCTCACCAAAAAACCTCAAATCTTCGAGGAAAATTTGAGGTTTTTTGTATAATTTATATAATCTTACAATAAAGAATCGATAATTTTTTCAATTGAAATTCCTTCTGCATCCGCTTTATAATTTTTCACTACCCGATGTCTTAATATTCCAGTAGCAACTGCTTTAACATCTTCAATATCTGGTGAAAACTTTCCATTGAATGCTGCATTTGCTTTAGCTGCTAAAATTAAATTTTGAGATGCTCTTGGCCCTGCTCCCCAATCGATATAATTTTTTACAAAATCATTTGAAAGTGAATTATCCGGCCTTGTTTTACTAACTAAAGTTACTGCATATTCAACTACATTGTCTGCTACAGGAATTCGTCGAATTAATTGTTGAAAATCGATAATTTCTTGAGAATTAAACAAGGGATTTATCTTAATGTCAGAATTAGAAGTCGTGTTTTTAACCACCTGGACTTCTTCTTCAAACGTAGGATAATCTAATTTTATGGAGAACATAAATCGATCCAATTGCGCTTCCGGTAAAGGATAGGTTCCTTCTTGTTCAATAGGGTTTTGAGTTGCTAACACAAAGTAGGGCAAATCTAATTTATAATTATGACCAGCAATAGTGACCGCTCTTTCTTGCATTGCTTCTAATAGTGCCGCTTGTGTTTTTGGCGGAGTTCTGTTAATCTCATCTGCTAAAATAATGTTCGAGAAAATAGGCCCTTTTAAGAATTTGAATTGACGATTTTCATCTAATATTTCACTTCCTAATATATCAGAAGGCATTAAATCGGGAGTAAACTGAATGCGTTTAAAATCCAATCCTAACGCTTGTGAAATAGTGTTTACCATCAAAGTTTTGGCTAAACCAGGTACGCCAACTAATAACGCGTGGCCCCCAGAAAAAATACTCAATACAATTTGATCGACCACTTCTTCTTGGCCAACAATTATTTTTGCAATTTCTTTTTTAAGTTCAATTCTTTTTTGAACTAATTTATTTATTTCAGCTACGTCAGACATTTTATTAATTTATAGAACACAGATTAATTCTCTATGATCTGTTTGGATTCTATTTTATTTTTTTAACCAATTATTGGTAAAAACACAATCTTTGTATTCACCATTAATTTTAATGAACGTTTCTTTAATTTTTTCTTCAAACCATTTTCCAATTGCTTTAATTTGTTTTTCTTTTAAAGCAAGATTTTTAATTTTTATATAATCTTGAGCGTAATCTGCGGTATGCTCATTAATTCGATTAGTAACCGTTAATAGTTTAAATTTCTTTTTACCCGTTTGGTCTTCTTCACCTAAAGGAGAGGTAACTTCACCTTCTTTTAAACTAGAAACATTTGAATACAATGAAGGATCCATTTTAGTCAATTCAAATCGAGTGTCTTGAGTTTTTGGATTAATTAGAACTCCACCATTTGCTCTAGTTTCTTTCTCATCAGATAAAGTTCTTGCTGCTTCTGCAAATGTAATTTCCTTGTCTTCAATTCTTTTTTTGATTAAAGTGATTTTCTC